>NZ_JBCEWQ010000095.1:0-33234 GCF_038448545.1 Streptomyces sp. CLV115 | reverse complement strand
GGCTGGGGGCGGGGCGGTCGGAAGAGCAGCGGTCCGCGCCCTTGTCGGCAATGGGAAATGTGTTCCAGGGGTGAACCTCGCGACCCGTACGGGTGATTGACCCCTCCCTCGCTGCGACGGCGCGTCGAGCTGCGGCTAACTCTGCTGCTTGTGATTCAGAACCTGCTGCGTACCGCCACGGCGGTCGCTCTCACCGCCCTGCCCCTCACCCTCGCGAGCCCGGCGCTCGCCGGAGAAGGCTCCGTCGCACCACGGACGAGCTCCGCCGCGCCGCAGTCGAGCTCCCTTCCTTCACAGGCGGGTCCGTGTGCTGCCGTCACGGCGCCCGCCCGGCAGTTCTGTGTGCCGTCGCCGAAGCAGTGCTTCACGACGCCGTGCCCTCAGTACGATCTCGTCGCCATCCCGTTCCACCCCCTGTCCCCGGGCAGTGAGGCCATGACCTCCCCAGGCCCCGCGCGCTCTGTCTGACACCCGCCTGGCGGGGCGCCCACCCAAGCTGTTCGCCGGCTCCTGCCGCATACGGACGACGCTTCACGTCCGGTGCTGAAACGTTGATGCCCTGCCACGTGGCCGTGACCGCACTTCGACGGTCGCGGCCGCGCGGCAGGGCACACCCATGTCCGGCCGAGGGCGGCGGGCGAGGCGGTTCCGCGGCCGCGACCGGGCATTGTCAGTGCCCGTAGGTATGTTCGGTCGTGTTCTGCCGTTGTGGCGAGCAAGTCGCCCTGGTGCACATAGGAGTGGTGCGTTGTCAGACTGGGAGAGGTCGAGCACGGCACGGGTGACAGCGCCCGCGCGGCCGCGCAAGCTGGCCAAGGTGCCGTTCGTCGAACTGGCCGACGGACGCCTGCAGGGTGTGGTGTCCAGCGGCTCGGACATCGGGCGCGTCTACGTGTCGTCGGTCGCCGCGGCCACCTACACATTCGCGTGCAGCACCAACAACAACCGTCCCTGCGGCGGCGCGCGGGGATCGTTCTGCAATCACATCCGGGCCCTGATCAACGAGGCGGTGCTGCAGTACGGCGCCGAGCGTGTCGCACGCTACCTGAGAGTCGAGCCGTCGGACGGGGAGCCGAGCGCGCGGACCATCACCGACGGCATGGGCGCCGCACGTCCACCGCAGGGGGACACCAAGGCCGCCGCGCCCGTCTTCAGCCGGTTCCTGCGCCATCTCGCCTACCTGGAACTCACCCCGACCACGGCACCGCTGCCGGAGATGCAGTGGTTCCCGCCGACCAGGGCGGTGGCGTGATGCGTGCCGACCTGTTCGCGGAGGACATCACCGGGCTCGACGAGGCACTGGCGGCCGTCGACGGCTTCGACCGGGCGCTGGTCGCGGGCCTGCTCAGGCCCCAACCCGCCCAGAGCGCCGGTCTGACCGGACTCGCCCATGCCGTCGCGGGGACGCCGCTGGCAGTGAGGGTCGCCGAGGCGGCCGAGAAGGCGGCGGGCGGAGCCGCGAACGAAGACCACCTCGTCGCACTCGCCGCCGCCCGCACCGCGCTCCTCGGCTCCGTCCACGACGCGCTGATGACCCGCATCGAAGAGGCGACCGGCCGACCCCGCGGCGAGGCGGCCGCTCCCGAACCCGCCGGGCAGCAGGTGGCGAACCTGCTCACCGCCGCCCGCTCCTGGCTCTCCGACCTGGCCCGCTCCGGATGGCAGGGCATCGATCACGACCTGGTCTCCGGCGCGGCGCCGGTCGTCTCCGCGATGCTTCCCGATCCCGGGCTGCGCCGACTGGCGACGCTCCTCGACGGCTTCGCCGCCGAACTCGCCGCGTCCTGCCCGGGTGTTTCCATGGAAAGGATTCCGGCACGCCGCTGGGCCGATCTGTGGTCACGTGCTCTGCTGCTCACGGTGCCCGGCGCGGCAGGCGCTCCGACGACCGGTACGGCCACCGGCCGCCTCCTGCCCCTCGGCGTCGACGTCCATGAGCACGCGACCGCCGTACAGGTCCAGGTCCACGCGGTGTTCGAGCCCGCCGACGGCACCGCGCCCCGCCTGGTGCGCGCCGGGATCGCGGTCCCGAAGCCCGACACGGTCGTCGGAGCAGGTCTCTGGCAGCTGCTCCGCCCGCACATGTCTTTGCTGACCGCCGTCAGTGAGGGGCGATCGATGGAGCTCACCGACATGCCGGTCACCGCGGAGGGCGACCTGATCTGGAGCGACGAGCGCGCCGGCCGGGGCGAGCCCGCCGACGCCTTCGCCACCGCCCGCGTAGCCCTCCCCGCCGCCACCGACGCGGCGACAGCACCCCTGGACCGGCACCCGGCGCGTATCGCCGTCCCCGTGTTCCTGGAGGGCTACGCGGTCCAGAAGGACGACGGCACACTCACGTTCACACTCCCCGGTGGCCCCCTCGCCGTCGACACCGACCGCATTCCGACCGCCGGACCGCTCACCCCCGAGGCCGTGGCGGCATCCGGCGCGTGCATCGGACTGCTCCGCTGGGACGCCGGGGCGTATCACGTGCAGCCCCTGGCCGTCGAGACGACCGTAAGGAAGAAGGCCGTCGCGGTCCATGCCGGGGGATGGGCCGGGGGTACCACCGACAAGGCCGGCGTCAAGGCCGAGAAGGCCGCCACCGATGCCGTGGCCGTGCTGCGGGAGCGTGCGGGGAGGCTGCTGCGGAAATGACGGATCACAACACGACGGAGCGGACTGCCGGGAACGGGCCGCTCCAGGGCGACGAAGCTGCTCGTGCCCAGCAGACACTCCAGACCGCGCAGGCCTCTGACGTCCCGCGGATTCCGGAGGCGGATCCTCAGGACAACCGCCGTCAGGTCCTGTACTGGCGGCTGCTGGCCCGGCTCTTCGACTCCGAGGAACAGGGCACGCTGGAATCCGCGAGCCTCGCGGTCGTCGAGGACATCGGCCTGCCCTCCGCGCTGCTGGACCCACAGGCATCCGTCGACTCGATCGTGCAGCGCCACCCGGAGCTGGCCACGGAGTTCGACGGCGTGATGGCACCCGCCTCCGAACCCGGACCCGCCCCTGTCTCCGACTCCGACCCCGCTTCCGGCCCTGACTCCGATCTCGGATCCGGGACCGCCGAGGCACGCGACCGGGCCGCCGAAGTGCGGCGGGCGGCCCTGGTGTCGAAGGTGCTGCTCAACGTCTTCGCCTCCGGCTCGGGCACGGTCACCGCCGGACAGCTGGCGGGCTGGCAGTCCGACGCGGGCTGGCTGGAGCGCGCACTCGGCTGCCAGCCCGGCGAGCTGCGCGGCGGTCGTGCCGGGGGAGGGGCCGCCGGCCGAGGCGCCGGCCCGACCGGCACCGGCGGCAGGCGCACGACCCCCGACCTCAGCCGGCTGATCCCCACGATAGGCCCGGAACTCGGCGCCATCGAGGCCGACCTGGTCAAGCGGATGCACCTGCGCGAGGTGCTCGCCGACCCGAAGCTCGCCTCGCAGCTCACCCCGAGCATGTCGCTGATCGAGCAACTGCTCAGGGACAAGAACAACCTCTCGGGCACAGCCCTGGCCAATGCCAAGGACCTGATCCGCCGCTTCGTCGACGAGGTCGCCGAAGTGCTGCGCACCCAGGTGGAGAAGGCCACGGTGGGCCCCCTGGACCGATCCGTCCCGCCCAAGCGGGTGTTCCGGAACCTCGATCTCGACCGGACGATCTGGAAGAACCTCACCAACTGGAGCCCGGAGGAGGAACGGCTCTACGTAGACCGCCTCTACTACCGGCACACGGCCCGCAAGACGACACCCCAGCGGCTGATCGTCGTCGTGGACCAGTCGGGCTCGATGGTCGACTCCATGGTCAACTGCACCATCCTGGCGTCCATCTTCGCCGGGCTGCCGAAGGTCGACGTCCACCTGATCGCCTACGACACCCAGGCCCTCGACCTCACACCATGGGTGCACGATCCCTTCGAGACCCTGCTGCGCACCAACCTCGGCGGCGGCACCGACGGCACGGTGGCCATGGCCCTGGCCCAGCCGAAGATCGCGGAGCCCCGCAACACCGTCGTGGTATGGATCTCCGACTTCTACGAATGGCGGCACGAGCCGCTGTTCGAGAGCATGGTCGCCATTCACCGATCGGGAGCCAAGTTCATCCCGGTCGGGTCGGTCACCAGCTCCGGCCGCGGCAGTGTCAACCCGTGGTTCCGTGGGCGCTTCAAAGACCTCGGTACGCCGGTGCTCTCCGGCCACATCCGCAAGCTCGTCAACGAGCTCAAGACGTTCCTCGCTTAGAAAGGCCCCGTCATGTCAGACCTGTTGCGCGCCCCCGCCGAGATCAAGTACGCCGAGGAACTGGAGTGGCTGGAGTCCATCGACGACAACCCCAAGCCCTTCTCCTGGCGGTTGTCCCCGAAGATGGTCCGGCTGTTCATCCTGGGCTCCGAGCGCTCCGACGGCCTGGACCGGGAGATCTCGCAGAAGTGGTACGGCGACCGCAGTTTCGTCGAGCGTTCCATCGTCACCCTGGCCTCCGACCGCGGCCTGCTGCTCATAGGCGACCCCGGCACGGGCAAGAGCTGGCTGGCCGAGCTGCTGTCCGCCGCGATCTGCCGCAATTCCACACTGGTGGTGCAGGGTACGGCCGGCACCACCGAGGACCACATCAAGTACTCCTGGAACGTGTCGATGGTCATCGCCAAGGGCCAGTCCCGGGAGTCGATGATCCCCTCGCCGATCATGACCGCCATGGAATCCGGCGCGATCGGCCGTTTCGAGGAGCTCACCCGCTCCACCAGCGACGTGCAGGACGCGCTGATCTCGATCCTGTCCGAGAAGTACATCTCGGTACCCGAACTGGACAGCGACAGCATCGTCTTCGCCAAGCCCGGCTTCTCGGTCATCGCCACCGCGAACAGTCGCGACCGAGGCGTCAACGACCTGTCCTCGGCGCTCAAGCGCCGCTTCAACTTCGTCCGCATCCCCGTGGTCACGAACAAGAAGAGCGAGGTGGAGATCGTCCGCTTCCGCACCGAGGAACTGCTGCGCCGCCACCAGATCGAACTGGAAGTGCCGCCGACGCTGCTCGACGTGCTGCTGCAGAGCTTCGCCGACCTGCGCGCCTCGGCGGCCGCGGCCGGCAGCGACGACGAGAAGCTGGAGTCCGCGCTGTCCACCGCGGAACAGATCGGAGTACTGGAGGACGCGGTGCTGCACAGCAACTTCTTCGGGGACCGCGCCCTCACGGCCCGCACGCTGGCCTCCTCGCTCGTCGGGTCACTGGCCCGGCGGGAGCCCGAGGACCTGGCCATCCTCAACAAGTACCTGCACGGTGTCGTCGAGCCGCGCAGCAAGGAAGAGGGCGGCTCCTGGCCGGAGTTCCTGGAGGGCGGCCGCGACGCGATCGCCACCCTGTCATGACCAGCACCCACGAGGGGACCTTCGAAGGACTGCGTGGTCAGCTTCAGGAGGCCGCCGCGACGTTCGCCGACGGCCCCGATGCCCTTGAGGGCATCCTCCTCGGCATTGTCGACGACGTCGACCACGCGGTCCGCGAGCCGCTGGAAATCTTCCCCGTCTGTCATCACTCACCCGCCTCGGCGATCGCGATGGCCCGTCGCCTGCGGGAGAAGCAGCCCAAGGTGGTCTACCTCGAACTGTGCGAGGACATGGCGCCCCTGCTGACAGAGCTGCGCAACTGCAAGCTTCCGGTGGCGGTCCAGTCCTTCGCGACCGAGGTCGACGGCTTCCCGGCCGAGTGGTCGCCGCTCTCGGTGGTCGCACCGATCACCGAGGCCTCCGCCGAATACCAGGCGATCGCCTACGCCCTGGACACCCCGGGCGTGGAACTGGTCCTCGTCGACCGCTCCTCGGACCACGTCTTCCAGTGGGACGCGCGCGCGACGGAGTCCGCCGGGCCGGCCGACCCGGACGCACCTCCCGCCGAGGAGGAGGCCGCCCTGCACGGCGACGCGGTCGGTGTGGAGATCGGAGACCTGCGACCGCGCTTCGCCGAACTGGAGGAACACCTGCTGCACCACGGCAAGGTGCGGCACTGGTCGGAGTGGTGGCACCAGTACGTCGAGCTGCCGCTCGGCGACAGCGACCACGACACCTACCGCCAGGTCATGCTCCTGATCGGCAGCCTCTTCCGGCGACTCGCGCCGGGCGACGCCCACCGGGTCCGTGTGGACGAGGACCGCGAACGCCACATGTGGACCAGGATGCGCGAACACCTGGCCGCGACCGGCACCGATCCCGCGGACTGCCTCTATGTCTGCGGCGCCTTCCACGCGGCCAGCCGCGTCGCCGAGTTCGGTGTCCACGGCACGGACACCTTCGAGATCAGCCCGCCCAGCGCCACCACGTGGCAGCACGGCCTGATCCCGTCCAGTCACGCGGCGATCGAGGCACAATTCGGCCTCGCGGCAGGATCGGTGTCCATCGCCGCGACGGTGTGGGCGAAGAACGTCCGACGCACCCGCGTGGAGCCCTTCCGCCTGGTGGGGCAGGCGGGCACGAAGAAGTCGAGGGCCAAGAAGGCCGCAGCCCCGATGGGGCCCGCCCCGGAGCTCCCGCCCTCGGACAGGCTGACCGGATTCCTGCAGCGGCCACCCGCCCTGGACCGGCTCGACGAAGCGGAACTGCTCGGCTGGTCGGTGGAGATCGTGCGCGCCGCCCGCCGAAACGGCTACCTCGCCTCCACGGCCGACGCCATCGCGGTGTTCGAGACGTCGATCCTGCTGGCCGGAATGCGTGACCGGGCCAGGCCCACGCCGTACGACTTCCAGGACGCGGCGGTCACCTGCATCGAGAAGGACACCGTGCCGGGCCGGCGCGACGTGCGGCGCCTCGTGGAGATCATGATGGGCGGCGACCGGGTCGGCCAGGTCGGCTACGAGGCGCTGCCGCCGCTGGCCCGTGACGTCCACGACCGGCTCGCGCCCCTGGGCCTGAAGCTCCAGCAGAGCGGCGTACAACGAGCACTGCTGGACATCGCCTCGCGGCCCGAACTGGAGCGGTGCTCCGACGTGTTGTGGATGCTTCGCCACCTGATGCCGCCGGGCGCCGCCCGCCCCATCATGGGAGAGCGGAAACTGGGGGAGCGGTCCATCCAGGAATCGTGGGACCTCGCTCTGGGCACCTACCAGCGTGCGCTCATCGAGCTCGGCTACGAGGGCGTCAGCATCGAACAGGTGCTGGAACAGCGCTTGCGCCGCACGGCATACGACCGGCGCGCCACCACCGCGACCGTCCTGGAAGCCGTCGAGGACGCCACGCTGTACCTGCGCAGCCGCCGCCTCGCCGACGAGCTGGGCACCCACGCCCTGGAGGTGCTGTCGGCCGAGCGCGGCGTCGACGGTGCGCCGGAGGTACTGCGCCGGGTGCGCCGGCTGCTGGCCTACTACCGCACCAGCGAGCCGGTGCTGCCGTCATGGATCGAGTCCTTCGCCAAGACCGGATACGCCCACTACTGCACTCTGCTGCCCACCGCCTTCACCGACGACGACGCCACCGTCCGCCAGGTGGCGGCCATGCTGGGCTTCCTGTTCAGCATGGAGAGCCTGGCACTGTCACTGGGCTGCGACCGGACCCAGCTGGAACTGGCGGTGGCCCAGTCACATCCCGAGGAACCGTCGAAGACGGCCCTGCTGTGGGCGGCGCAGGTACAGCTCGGCCACCTCTCCCGGGCAGACCTGCGAGCCAAGTGCGACGAGCTGCTCGGCAACCCCCTGGTGGTACCCGCCTACCCGCGCTATCTCAGCGGCTTCGTACACGCCCTGGAACCCGTCCCGGGCCTCACGGACTTCGTGGTGGAGGCAGTCTCGAACGCGTTCGCACGGCTGCCGGACCCGGTGCTCCTGCCATGGCTGCCGACGCTGATCACCACCTTGCGGTCCGGCGGCTCGGAGCTGGCACCCCTGCTGATCCGTGAGGCCGGACGGACCTTCCCCGGCCGGCTCGCGGCACTGGACGCATGGGTGCCGCCGTGGCGCTCCCGGCCGGACTCCGAAGCCACGCCTTCTGCACACAGCGCGGAAGGCTCCCACGGCTGCACACTCCTCGCCGCGCACCCCGCGACATGCGACGCGGTGGCGGCCCTGCTGGGCTGCGAGGGTACGTGGGAGACGGCGGAGCCCGGCCGCCCGGCAGGCGCGGCACTGCCGGGCCGCCATCCGGAGACGGCCGTCGCCCTGGAGGTGCTGCTGTCCGGGGCATGACCGCTTCGGTGTGAACACACGAGCACGCAAGCGCATGTACACACGCGGCGGATCCGTCGAGGGCGACGAGTCTGGTGCCGGCCCCGCCGACCGGCGGGACCGGCACCGGCCGCACCGGTCCCGCCGTGCGCCGCGCGCCTACGGTCGTACGGCAAACCGGTAGACGGTGGAGTCACGGGCCTGGAATCCCAGGCGTTCGTACAGTCGATTCGCTGCCCGGCGGGACGGACGAGAGGTGAGATCGACCGTCCGTACCCCAGCCGCGTCGGCCAGCCGAAGCGCCTCCTCGGTCAGTGCCGCTCCCACTCCGTGGCCCCGCGCCGCCTCGTCGACCACAACGTCCTCGATACGGCCGCGCAGACCCGACGGCAACGGACACACGATCAGAGTCAGCATGCCGACCGCTCGGCCGTCGACCCTGGCCAGCAACAGGGTGTTGGCGTCACTGCGCAGCAATCCGGTCACGGACTCCCCGTCGGGCGCACCGGCCGTGCTCGAAAGCTGGGGCAGCAGCCGGGCGATCGCTTCCACCACTTCACCGGTCGCCTCGCGGACGACCTGCACCTCGACGCTCATGAACGTGACCCTACCGACAAGTCCCGCGAACGCGGTGCGGGAACGGCCGCCCAGGCCACCGTCTGCGTCGCGAAGTACCTGGTCAGAGTGGTGTTGTGAGGGGTGATGACAGTCCTGGACGGCGAACGCCGGTGCGTGATTCGATGGGGGATGACTTCGTTCTGGGTGGGGAAGCGGATACGTCTGCGGGGGATCGAGCCAGACGACTGGGCCGCGCTCATGCGCTTCGCCGAGGACGAGGAACGGTTGGGAGACCTGCTGAACCCGCCTCGTTCTGCCGAGAGCCATCGTGCCCGGGCGAAGGAGCAGGCTGTTGCCAGTACTGATGGGGACTGTTTCCAGCTGGCGATCGAAGCCGCCGACACGGGGAAGGTCGTCGGCTCCCTGGGCACGTTCCACGCCGATGCGCGTTCGGGCTGGTTCGAGTACGGCATCACGATCGGGGCCGAATTCCGGCGCAACGGGTACGCGGCGGAAGCCGTACTGCTGTTGCTGCGCCACATGTTCGCCGAGCGGCGGTTCCACAAGTGCCAGGTACGGATCTTCGCGCACAACGAGGCCTCGCTGGCACTCCACCGCCGGCTCGGATTCGTCGAGGAGGGCCGCCTTCGCGATCATGTGTTCATGGCCGGACGGCACCACGACCTCGTCCTGATGGGCCTGATCACCCACGAGTTCACCCAGCTGCACCCGGCCGGCGAACGCTCGGGACGTCCTCTGGATCCCGCGTCGAACGCGACGTGAACCGGGCGAAGCCCGTCCGAGGCGAGGAACACGACTGGCGACGCCTGCGTTCTGCCCCGGCCGGGACGATCAGGGCGGCAGCGGTCATCGTGGTGAGGAGTGCCCAGGCCGGGACGAAGCTGTGGGTGAGGTCCTTGAGCAGGCCGAGTGCGGGTGGCACCGTGACGATGGCGATCTGGTTGGCCGACATGGCCAGCCCGAGGGCGAAGCCGGTTCTGCCCGGTGGGGCGGATTCGGCCACGTGGGCGACCCACGGGCCGTACCAGCCGAAGCCGAAGAACCCGAGCCAGACGAGCACGCAGCAGGCAATCTCGGGTGACCGCCCCAGCGGTGTCATCAGCACCGTCATGCCGACGACTACGGCGACCATGCAGATCATGACGGCGCCGTACCGCCCGGACCTGCTGCGGTCACTCCACGCGGCGAGGCCGATCCGGCCCACGACGCCCGCTCCCTGGGCCACCACCAGGACGAGAGCCGCTGTGCCGGCGCCGACGGAAGCCGCTTCATGGAGGTGCAGCACCGTCAGGATGCCCACGCCGGTCTGCACCGAGACCAGGGTCGTCCCGGACAGCATGATCTTCGCCATCGACGGTTCGCGGAGCATTCGCAGCCGGATGCCGAGTCGGTACCTGAGCGGGGCGCGCGGCGTGCTGTCCCGTGCGACGACGTGACTGGTCTCCACGGTCTCGGCGGGCGGCCGGCGGTAGAAGCCCATGAAGACGGCGGATCCCAGCAGCGCCACGAAGCCACCGGCCAGAAGTGTCGATCGCCAGCCCAGGGTGATCGCGAGGTGGGGGAGCACCGCAGAGGCGAGCGCGGCGCCCAGCGGCAGACCGGCCTGGCGGATGCCCATCGCGAAACCCCGCTGGGAGGCGTCGAACCAGGACGCGACCGACTTGCTCCCGCCGGGCTGAACCGTGCTGTATCCCGCGCCTACGACCAGCAGGACGCAGAGCAGAGCCCCGTAGCCCGGCGCGAGGCTGCCCGCGCACAGGCTCACCGCGACCGCGCAGGCGCCCGCTCCGACGACCCAGCGCTCGTCGTAGCGGTCCAGCAACTCCCCGGCCACCAGCAGGCCGGCCAGCGGAGCCAACTGGGCTGCCGAGATCAGAAGGCCCAACTGGGCAGTGCTCAAGTGCAGCTGGTTCTGAAGATGGATGCCCATCGCGCCGATGCCCTGCACGAAGAAGCCGGACGCTGCCTGGGTGAAGGTCGCGATGCCGAGGACGACCCAGCGGAAGGAGTGGGCGTGGGGAGCGGCGGAGAGTCCGCGCCGGGCGATCACGGGCGCCAGTACAGCGACGGGTCGGGGTGGTCGGTGAAACCGAGATCGCGATACAGCGGTTCGCCCTCGGTGGAGGCGTAGAGATCGACTCGGGCGACATCGCTCTCCCGGAACCAGCCGAGCAGTCCCTGCATGATCCTGCGGCTGTGACCACGTCGCCGGGACCTCGGGTCGGTGACCACGCCGATCACCTGTCCGATCCGGCCGTTGCGCAGGTGCGGACCGGGCAGCCGTTGTTCGATCGTGCCGATGCCGCAGGCGGCCAGGCCGTTCCCACCGTCCACGACGAGGATGCGCACGGTGCCGGAGCCGCTGTCGGCGCACGTGGTCAGCTGCTCCTTGAGCACGGTGGTCAGGGCATCCAGCCAGTCGTCGCCTCCCGATGCCGGGGCGAAGAAGTCGCCGCCGAGATCCTCGAACAACATCGCCCGCAGGCGCACGAGTTCCGCGATGTCGTCCTCCGTCGCCTGCCGTACGGTGGCTCCGCTCTCAGTGCGTGGTCTCATGACCACCAGACTGGTGTAATGGTCTTATGCACCTCAACCCTTACGGCGAGGATGTCGTGAACCTGGCCGCGGATCTGGCCAACCGGCGCCCGGCGGACGCCGGGGAACTCGCCGACCGCTGCCACGCGGCCGGCCTGGTCCTCGAACACCCCGTCACGGCACAGGACGTCGACCGCACCCATGACGTACTGGACGCGTGGGAGAAGGTCGTCGATGCCGAAGACGAGCGTGAGCGGGCCGAGTTGCTCAACCGGATGCTGGCAGCGGCCGCCACCCACCCGAGGCTGACCGACCACGCCGACGACGGCTGGCACCTGCACTACCGCGACGACCGGCAGCCGCTCGGCCCCCTGCTGTTCTCGCTGATCTCCGTCGGCACCGCGCTGCACCTGGTGGGACGGGGCATGCGGCGGCTCGGGCGGTGCGCCGTGACCGAATGCGCCGTGATCTTCGCCGACACCTCCCGTACCGGACGCAGGCGCTACTGCTCCCAGCGGTGTGCCAACCGCGACGCGGTACGTCGACACCGTGCCCTGCGGTGACCGAAAGCGGCTGCTCCGGCACGCTTCGACAGCCTCTGCCGTGTGGCCGGACCCGAAGCGCGACCGGTGCCGAAAAATCGGTGGCCCGGGCGGCTCGGTGCCCCGACACTGACCGGTCATGTCCATCAGATCTTCGCCCGGCCCCATGTGCACCCGTGACTCGCTCGCCTCCGACCTCCGAGCAATGGGCCTGCGCGCCGGTGAGACCCTCCTTGTGCACTCCTCGCTCAGTTCGCTCGGCTGGGTCTGCGGCGGTCCCGTCGTCGTCGTCAAGGCGCTGCTCGACGCCCTCGGTGACACGGGGACTCTGGTGGTACCGACGCACTCCGCCGACAACTCGGATCCCGCGAACTGGGTGAACCCGCCCGTGCCCGAGGCATGGTGGGCGGACATCCGCGCCTCCACGCCTGCCTTCGACGCGCGGACCACCCCCACCCTCGGCGTCGGTGTCGTCCCGGAAACCGTGCGTAACTGGCCCGGTGCGGTGCGCAGTTGTCATCCGCAGACGTCCTTCGCGGCCGTCGGCCCACGCGCCGCCGCGCTCATGAACGGTCACGCGCTCGACTGCCGGCTCGGCGAGCAGAGCCCGCTCGCCCGGCTGGAGGAGGGCGGGGCGCGGGTCCTTCTCCTGGGGGTGGGCTTCGAAACCTGCACCGCGTTCCATCTGGCCGAGTACCGTGTTCCCTCGCCGCGGGCGGACAATTCCTTCGCCGTCATGACTCCGCAGGGCCGTGTGTGGGCAACCGTGCGTGACACCTCGATCTGCTCGGAACGCTTCGACGAACTGGGAGCGGCCTTCGAGGAGGAACACCGAGTGGTGCACGGCGCGGTGGGCGGTGCGCGGGCCAGACTGTTCGACCTGCCCGCCGCCGTCGCGTACGCGGAGGGCTGGCTGTCCGAGCACCGTCCGCGCCCATCCGCGAGGTGACCGGATCCTGCCCGGCCCGGGCTCTCGCGCCGGCCGACAGCCCGGCCGGGCCCCTCGCCGGCCCCGCCGGTGTGGGATCGGGCGTGGGGGCCGGAGTGCTGAGGTGCGGTGGAGCGGTCCGGGGTACACGGTTGGATCACGAACTCGGCCTGCCGATCGCCAGGACGTCGGTCACCGACGGGCGAACCCCGTACGACGGTCGGTCACGGAGACGGGGCCGAGCCCCTGGTACGGGAGGCGAGCGATCGCGGAACTCACGGCGGACCACGTGGCGGAGCCGTCCACGTGGAGCGAGGGGCGATCCGTGGGGCATCGGCAGCGGCGGGCGACCCGAAGGAGCATCGAATGCCGGCCCTCGGAAGGATCAGGCACGCAAACGGCGCTCCCTGCTGGGTGAGCCTGATCGTTCACGATCTGGACGCGGCGCAGGGCTTCTACGCCGATGTCATGGGCTGGCAGTTCGTCGCGAGCGCCCTCGGTGGCAACTTCTCCGTGGCCATGGCACACGACCGGCCCGTGGCGGGCATCGGCTGCTGCTCTCCAGCCGCCGGCACGCCCGCAGTCTGGACCCCGTACTTCGCCGTGGACGACGCCGACGAAACCGCGGACCGGATCAGGGAGCGGGGCGCCACACTCGCCGTCGGGCCGGTGAAACTGGCCGAGGGCCGTGCGGCGATCGCCGCCGACCGGGACGGCGCCGTATTCGGCATCTGGGAGGGCATGGCCCTCGCCTGGTCGGTGGGGCGGGGCAGCGCACCCGCGCGGCTGGACCTGCAGACACGCCATGCCTTCGAGGCGGCCATCTTCTATGCGGGGATCTTCGACTGGGCCCAGCCTCCCGGTGGCTGCACGGTCGACTACGCGGAGGACCACGTCCGCGTCGGGCTCGAAGGGCGCACTGTTGCCACCCTGCGCGGCGGGGGCGTCGAAACCGCCGCGGACCCCAGAATCCGGCCCCGGTGGATCGTCGACTTCCGGGTCGAGGACGGCGCACGCGCCGCGGCCGCGGCCTTCGACGCCGGCGGTGAGTCGTCGTTGGTTCCCGCACTCGACGACCCGTCGAAGGACGCCTTCATCATCCGCGATCCGTACGGCGCGCTCTTCACCGTGTCCGGCCCTTGACGGCGGGCCCCGCTCGTACGGCGACCGCGGACCCCTTGCTCCCGCCGGAGCAGCGCCTGTTCAGCCCGTCCGGCCTGCGGCGACGGACGCGGTCCCGGTTCACCGGAGCCCGGCCCGCCATGGACCACGGGCGCCTCTCGGAGTGCGGGGCCGGACCGGGGCGCCGTCACCCCGGGGCACCGGCTTCCCAGGCCGTCCGACGGAACGGGAACTCGCTTGAGTGATCGGAGCCTGAGGAATGCCTTAAGGCATCCATAAGAATTGCCCGCTGCCGTTCCAGGGGGCCGATTGCCGGCGTTTCCGGGGTTAGGTTGCTGATCGCCGGACCGCGGAGATGCCGTGCCGAATGGCCGTTCCGCAGGTCTGTGTCCCGGAGATCATCGTTGGTGAGGAGTTCTTCCATGACCGTTCGCCGCAAGGCTGCCGTGTGTGCCGCTGCGGGTGGCGCATCGCTTGCGCTGACTTTTTCGCTGAGTGTTCCGGCGTCGGCCCACGGGTCGATGACGGATCCGGTGAGCCGTGTCGCCGCCTGTTATGCGGAGGGTGTGGAGTCGCCGCGGTCGGCGGCGTGCAGGGCGGCTGTCGCGGCCAGTGGAAAGCAGGCTTTCTACGACTGGAATGCGGTCAACATCGCGAATGCGGCCGGGAAGTCGAAGCAGATCATTCCCGACGGGAAGCTGTGCAGTGCGGCGAACGAAAAGTACCGGGGGCTCGACCTGCCACGCACCGACTGGCCGTCGACGAAGATGTCCGGGGGCAGTCACACCTTCCGTTACAAGGGCACCGCCCCGCACAAGGGCTCGTTCGAGCTGTACATCACCAAGGACTCCTACGACCCGGCGAAGCCGCTGAAGTGGTCGGACCTGGAGGCGAAGCCGTTCGTGGAGGTCGCGGACCCGAAGATGGAGAACGGCGACTACGTCTTCCAGGGCGACGTCCCCGCCCGGTCCGGGCGCCACCTCATCTACTCGATCTGGCAGCGCTCGGACTCTCCCGAGGCGTTCTACACCTGCTCGGACGTCGTTTTCGGCAAGGACAGCGGGGGGAACAAGGCCGCCGGCTCCGACGCCCCCGCCCCGGCGGCGTCCGCGCCCACCGAGCAGAGGATCGCGGACGGTGCGGCGAAGTCCTCGGTCCAGCACCAGGGCCACGGCGCGCGGGCCGGCTCGGGTGCTTCCCCCGCGCCGAAGGCGGCGGCCGACACGGCCGCCGAACCCGAGGTCAACGGCACCACCGGACAGGCCCCGAACACCGAACTCGCCGAGACCGGTGGCAACAGCAGCACGCCCTACATCGCCATCGCCGGGGCCGCCGTTCTGTCGATCGGCGCAACGGCAGTGTTCGCCCTCGGACGTCGTCGCTCGGCGGCAGGCGGCCGCTGACCTCCCCTCGCCCCGTGCCGCGGCGGCCCCTCGCCGCGGCACATCAAGTGGCAATGCGGCGAGTCGAATCGGCCCGATGCCGCGTGCTCGTGCAGGGCGCTGTTGTCGCAGCCCACACCGCGACGGCGCACCTGCGCGGGCGGACCGTACCCCACACCCCTCACCCGCCCGTGTTCCGGACGGCAGGAAGCTGCCGGCCCCGGAGTGCCGGCAGGCAAGATGCGGTGGTTCAGGAAGGAAGCGTCGTCGTGAACAACAGACCATCCCGAGGTGCCGACCGCCTCGCGGCCATATTTGACGCCCTCCCCGACGGCCTCGTGCTCGTGAACAGCAACGGCACGATCGTCAATGCCAACACCATGGCCCTCGGCATGTTCGAAAGGCCCGGCACGGTGCTGGTCGGCCGTGGGCTGTTCGACCTGCTGCCGGACTTCGACCCACGCCTTCTCCCGGGCTCGATGCCGCTGCCCGGGGACGCCGGCGGGCAGGGCCGCACCGCGCCCGCGCGCATGGTCGCCCGGCGTGCCGACGGCAGCGAGTTCGCGGCCGAGGTCACCGGCGTCCATCTGGACGACCGGCACGAGACGCCCGACCCCTACCACGGCCACAGCGACGACCGGCTTCTCCTGCTGGTGGTGCGGGACCTCGCCGGCACCCTCGATGCCGAGGCCGAACTGGTGCGCTCGCAAAGGCAGTTGGAAATGATCCTGCGGGCAGCGTCGGAAGGGGTCGTCGGCACCGACG
Source organism: Streptomyces sp. CLV115 (assembly GCF_038448545.1). NCBI lineage: Bacteria > Bacillati > Actinomycetota > Actinomycetes > Kitasatosporales > Streptomycetaceae > Streptomyces > Streptomyces sp. CLV115. The sequence goes on along the minus strand of NZ_JBCEWQ010000095.1, from coordinate 17,265 downwards.
CCGAGGGCCGCGTCGTACTGGTCAACCCGGCCGCGGCACAGATCCTCGGCTACCGGGCCAGCCGGCTGGGCGGGCAGCAGCTCCACCCGCTGATCCTGCACTCCCGGGCGGACGGCGAGCCCTTCCCGTACGAGGAGTCACCGCTCTGCGACACCCTCGGATCCGGCCGCAAGCACCGGGTCCGCGAGCAGGTCCTGTGGGCGCAGGACGGCGAACGGATTCCTGTCGACATCACCACCGCGCCGGTACGCGACGGGGGGCAACTCGTCGGCGCGGTCATGACGTTCACCGATCAGCGGCGCTACGAACGGCTCGCGCGGAAGCACGAGGAGCAGCTCGCCGACCTCACCGAGCGGCACAACGCCGAACTGGACCGGCACGAGGAGCGATACGCGGCCCTGGACGCCCGGCACGCGCAGCTGAAGGCCGTCCTGGACGGGGCCCTGCACGGGTCTCTTGAGCGACTGCGTACCGAACTCGGCATCCTGGCGGCCGACGACGCCTTTCACCTGTGGCCGGAGGCCAACCAGCTCCTGCGGCACCTGTCGGCCGGATACGCCCGGATGACCGCCCTCGTGGACGACGTGCTGGGGTATCAGCGGCTCGACGCGGGCACGGACGGGCTGCGCAGGAAAGCCGTCCTGCTCGACCAAGTGGTGGACGACGGCATCGACGGAGCCGTCGAACTGATCGGTCCGGGCCGGCTCCGGTTCTCCGTGGACACACCACCGATCGAGGCGGAGATCGATCCGGAACGGCTCGCGACCGCGCTCACCCACCTCGTCGCGGACGTGGCAGGCATCGACGTCGACATGGGTGCCGCGAGTGTGGACCCGACGATCGTCGTCGTGGCGGCACAGCGGGGAGACACCGTACGGATCGAGGTCCGAGGGCCGCACACCGGCGGCGATCCCGTGCGTCAGCCCATCGTGCGGGGGATCGTCGCCGCTCACGGCGGTGTGGTGCGGGCACGCGAGGTGCGGGAGACGGGCGGGACCGCGTACGTCCTCGAAGTGCCCGTCGCGGCGGGCAGGAGAGCCGCCACCTCGCAGCCTTCCCCGGACGCCCGGCACGCCCTGCCCGCTCCCAGGTCTTCCGGAGAGGTTCCGGACACCGGCGGCAGCGGCCGTCGACATGCCCGGCGCGCTGCAACGGACATGGTCCCGCGCGGCTCGACGGCTCCCGCGCACCACGGATCCGGACCGACCGGCCGCCGCCGGGGGCGCCCGGCCGAAGGCGTCGTGGTGACCGCGTCCGAGGGTGCGAAGAAGCACGCCGCGCCCGGAGACGCCGTGCACCTGCACGGGGTGCGAGGAGGGGCCCCGGCCTCCATGCACGCGGGCGTGCCGACCTTCGAGGCGGACGAGGGCGGGTTTCCCGTACCGCTGTCCACCGAGGACGGGCGGCATGTGCTGGTGGCCGCGCAGGAGTGGCCGGCCACGGCCGAGGTCGTGCCCTGGACCCGGTTCGGGACGGCACCGGCCCGGGCGGAAGGTGTCCCCGAGCTGATGCAGGTGCCCTCGGGGTGGCCCGAACCGCCGCCCCCTGCCCCGGCGCAGTCCCTGCCGGGCGGGGTGACTCTGTACCACGTACCGGACGCGCTGGACGCATCGGTCACGTAGTTCGCCACGGCCCCGCATTTTCCGCCCGGACTCCGGCCGGCACACGAGCTCCACCGTCACACCGAATGAACGGCCATGGCCGGCGGCCGTGCTTCCGGAATCGGAATCCGGTGCCATGAATTTCCGGCAGATGCGGAAAGGGGCGTAAATTCGCGGTGCGTGAACCGTGCGAACCGGTCGGCGTGGAGCGGTTCTTATCCGGTCCGAAAGCCGGACTCAAGAAAACCTTAAGGATCTTCAAGGAAGCCGATGCCGGCATTTTCTTGAGATTCCAGCAGCTAAGGGCTGTCCCGCAATTCCTGGCGGGCGTGCGACGACAGCTACGGCACCTCGCCGCGTTGTCGGAACGTCCACATACACCCAGTATGTGGACGTCCCTCCGCCTTGCGATGCACCGCATCTGACGCCGCACGCTGTTCCACCAGGAATTGCGGGACAGCCCTTAGGTTCAGCTCTGTGGAAACCCGGGACCATCCTGAAGTGAATATGAACCCCTCCGCATTTCGGCCGACGGGCGCTCCGGTGGGCCGGCGGCGTACCTCGCGCACCGGACCGGCGTCCGCCGGTCCGGCTTCCGGCCCCCGGCACGCCGCGAGCCGGTCGGCGCCCGCAGAGTCCGCGCGGACCAGGCACCGCGAGCAGCCTGCGCGGTCGCGCCGTGAGTATCTGGCACGAGTCGCGAAACAGGCCTTTCCCGCCGGGCCCCGAATCCCGGTGCCCCTTTGGATCTCTCCGAAGTCCCTGCGTGGAGGGCTGATCGCGGGAGTCCTCTGGGTCCTGGCCCTGTGGGCCGTGGGCATGCGGCCGACGCTCCGGCTCGACGAGCTGTTCGCGACGTTCGCCCATCTCACCGGCCTGCTCGCCGGCTACGGCGCTCTGGGCATGTTCTTCCTGATGGCACGGGTGCCCGCCCTCGAACACGGCGTCGGCGCCGACCGGCTCGCGCGGTGGCATTCGTGGAGCGGGCGCTGGGTGCTGCTGTTGTGTCTGGGGCACGCACTGCTCGCCCTGTGCGGATCCGCCGCACGCCACGGGAACGACCTGCTGACCTCCGCGTTGCAGATGCTCAGCCGTACGCAACTGGCGCTCGCCACACTCGGACTGGTGCTGCTGTGTGCCGCCGGAGCCGTATCGGCGCGGTCGGTACGCGGCCGGATCCCGCACGAGACCTGGCGGGCGGTGCACCTGCTCACCTACCTCGGAGCCGCGCTCGGGGTGGCGCACCAGATGACCGGCCCGGATCTCGCCGGCAACACCTGTGCCTTCTGGCTGTGGGCGCTGCTGCACGCCACGGTCGTCGTGCTGCTGGTCCGATACCGGATCGTCGTCCCCGTACGCCAGGCGCTGAAGCACAACCTGCGGGTCGTGGAGGTCAAGGCCGAGGGGCCCGATGTGTTCTCGGTCGTGATGGAGGGGGACGGTCTCGGCGAACTCCAGGCGGAGGCCGGGCAGTTCTTCCGCTGGCGGTTCCTGCGGCGCCGGGTCTGGCACTCCGCGCTGCCGTTCTCGCTCTCCGCGCCCGTGCGGGACGACAGACTCAGGATCACCGTCAAGGCGGTCGGGAACCACACCCGGCGGATCCGAAGGCTCAAACCAGGTACGCGAGTGCTGGCCACGGGGCCCTTCGGTGCGATGACGGCCCAACGACGCAAGCGGCGCAAGGTGCTGCTGCTCGCGGGCGGCGTGGGAATCACACCGATGCGGGCGCTCTTCGAGGCGCTGCCGGGCGGACCCGGCGACATCACCCTGCTCTACCGGGCAGGCAGCGAGGAGCAGTTGGTGCTGCGGGAGGAACTGGAGGCCATAGCCGCGTTCCGTCAGGCGGGACTGCACTATCTGCTCGGCCCGTCCGACGCCTCGTTCAATCCGCTCGCGCCGCAGACGCTGCGCAGTCTGGTCCCCGACCTGGCCAGGCGCGACGTCTATCTGTGCGGGCCGCACGGCATGACCGTCGCCGCGGTGGCGGCACTCGTCCAGGCCGGGGTTCCGCAGAAGCGAATCCATACCGAGAGCTTCGCCCTGTGACCAGAACTCCGGCCCCGGCCGCCTGGTTTCGTGCCGGCAGTGCCGGTCGTGCGGAGTGCGATCCCGTCCACGGGCAGGTCGGCGGATCCCGGGGAGGTGCCGGATCCCGGCCCTGCCCCGGGCCGCCCGTACACACCTGCCCATCCGAACGCCGGACACGCTCCGCAGTCGTCTGTCTACACTGTGTTGACTTCTCGCAATGGCGCGAGAACTTGATCACCACGGGGATCTCATGGGATTCGGCTTCGGGCAGCGGCGCGGCGGGCAACCCCCCGCTGAGCGGACCAGCTTCGTCGGACGTGCAGAGGAGATCTCGCTGATTCAGGCGGCCTTCGGCGAAGTACGGCTGATCACGCTGGTGGGCCCCGGAGGTGTCGGCAAGAGCCGCACCGCCCTGCGCGCGGCGGAGGGGCTGCGGGAACGGTTCCCGGACGGGGTGTGGCTGGCCGAACTGTCGGCCCTCTCCGACCCGGAACTCGTACCCGCGACGCTGGCCACCGTGCTGGGAGTCCCGGACCAGGCCGGGAAGGAGCCGCTGGACGCGGTCGTCGACCATCTCAAGGGGCAGCAGCTGCTCATCGTGCTCGACACCTGCGAGCACATGGTCGACGCCTGTGCCGTACTCTGCGACGTCCTGCTGCGCGAGGCCGCCGAGGTGTGCGTGCTGGCCACCAGCCGGCAGCCCCTCGACGTGGCCGACGAGCGGACGATGCCGATCACGCCGCTCGGAGTGGACGACGCCGTGGAGCTGTTCACACAGCGGGCCGCCCGTGTGCTGCCCGGCTGGACCGTCACCGAGGCCAACCGGACACAGACACTGGCACTCGTCGAACGGCTCGACAGAATCCCGCTCGCTCTCGAACTGGCCGCCGTACGCCTGCGGGTCGCACCGCTTGCCGAGCTGGTGTCCCGGCTGGACCGCCGGTTCGAGGTGTTCACCGGCGGGCAGCGCGCGGCCTGCGCCCGGCACCAGACGCTGCGTACGACCATCGGCTGGTCCCACGAGCTCTGCACCCCGGCGGAGCGCCTGCTGTGGGCACGCCTGTCCGTCTTCGCCGGCCCGTTCGAACTGTCGGCCGCCGAACGGGTGGGCGGGGGCGGCGGGCTCCCGTCCGACGCGGTCCTGGAGGCACTGTTCGGCCTGGTGGACAAGTCTGTCGTGCAACGCGTGGGCGAGGACGGGGCGCGCTACCGGCTCCTGGACACGATCCGTGAATACGGTGCCGAGCGCCTCGACGAGGAGAGCGACGCGTCCGCCGTGCGCGGTCGGCACTTCGAACACCATCGCGACACGGTCGGTCGACTGTGGGTCGAACTCATCACTCCGGCCCAGACGGAGCTGCATCGAGCGGTACGCGGCCAGATCGCCGACATCCGGGCCGCTATGAAGTACGCCTTCACAGCCCCGGGCCGCGCGGCGGAAGGGCTGAGCCTCGCCGTGCGGCTCGCCCCGCACTGGCGGGCGACCGGCACCCTGTCGGAAGGGCGGTACTGGATCGACAAGGGACTCCGTCTGGTGCCCGAGGACCGCTCGGAGCGGGCCTGGGGCCTGTTCATGTCCGGCGTGTTCGCCACCTGGACCGCCGACCTCGCGGAGGCGCCGACCTTCTTCCGGGAGGCACGGGAGGCGGCGCTGAACTGCGACGAACAGCGCGTCGCGATGTTCACCGAGCCGTACATCGGGGCGATGAGAGCGCTCTGCGGCGAGATCGAGGAGGGACTGGCCGAACTGGAGCAGGGGCGCCGGCGGATCGTCGCCGTGGGCGACTCGCTGGGCATGAGCCTGGTCCACTACGAGGGCGCGCTGCTGCGGGCGGTGCTCGGGGACACCGACGGGGCCCTCGAACTGTGCGAGATGGGGCTGGCCCATCTGCACGGCACGGGCGATCGCCAGTTCTACGGATCCACGCTCATGGCCGAGGGCCTCATCCTCTGGCTCGCCGGACGCCACGAGGAGGGCGCCGACGCGCTGCGGCAGGCCCTGGACGCCATGAGCGAGATCGGAGACGTGCTGGTAGCCGCGCTCTGCTGTCTGGGCCTGGCCTGGCACGCCGCACACCAGGAGCGCCATGTGAGGGCGGCATGGCTGCTGGGATACGCGGAAGGCGCGCGGCGGCTCGGCGGCGACCCCGTGGCCATGCTGACGTCCGTGCTGGAACAGCAGGAGGCGACCCGGAACGCCGTGCGGGAAACGCTGGGGAACACGGAATACGAACGCTGGTACGGCGTGGGGGCCCGGCTGTCGGGGACCGAGATCCTGGACGCGGTCCGCGCGGACACCGACAGCCCACTGGCCGGGCAGCGACTGCCCCGCAGCCGACCGGGATCCCCGGTGACCGAGGTACTCACCCCGCGGGAGCGGGAAGTCGCCACGCTCGTCGCACAGGGACTGTCCAACCGGGAGGTCGCCGAGCGGCTCGTGATCTCCAAGCGGACCGCGGACACACATGTCGAGCGCATCCTCACCAAGCTCGCGATCGACTCACGCACCGAGATCGCGTCGGTGCTCAGTGCCTAGGGTTTTTCGGTTGGTTCGGCCGGAACGTCCGGTGTCCCGGCCGAACGGACCGCCGTGCGGCAGAGTCTGACGATCCGTTCGGCGGCCGTCCGCGCCGAGGCGCCGACGGCCGGCCGTCGGACCGCCGGTCTCGGTGGCCTCCGGGACCGGCCGTGCCCGGCCGTGCCCGGTGGGAACAACCCGGGCGGCCGCGTCGTTGATCCACTCGCTCTGCACCACGACCCGAGGAGTACTGTGCCCGGTACCGCTTCCACCAGCACCACGGTCGGCTCACTCCCGTCGCTCGCCGCTCAGGCGGAGCGCCTGAGCGAACTCGGGGTGACCGAACTCGCCGGCATACCCGCCGCCGAGGTGCGCGCCTTCGCCGAGGGCGCCGGCGACGACCGTACGGACGCGCTGCTCGTCGTCCACCCGGACCGCGCCCCCGCCTCCGCCCTCGCGCCGCTGCTCCGACGTGACGGCAAGCCCGGATTCGTCGTCGTCGACATGTCCGACGTCGATCGGTTCGCCCCGGTGGACATCGAGTTGCCCGAAGCCTCCCTCTACCTCGTGACCGGCATCGACCGCGGCGACGACAAGGCCGACTGGAGCCCGGAGGAGGCGCTGCCCGCTCTTGCCGGGGAGGACCGCTCTCCGCTGCTGCTCACCGAGGGCATCCACTGGGTGCTCCAGCAACCGGGGGCCCTGGAGCGCAACCGCTGCTTCATGACCATCGGTTCCCGGCTGCGCAAGGCGAACGGAGGCTTCGACGCCCGCACCCCGGCGATCTGGATCAGCAACGGCACCGGGAGGGACGGCAGCGAGCGGCGCAACGCCCCGAAGGTCGGCTGGTGCTGGTGGGGCAACCGCCACACCTGGCTGGGCTTCGCCTCCGCCACCGGCCGAGAGTCGGTGTGAGCCGACGGCCGGGCCACGGGGCAGCGCCTTCCGGGACGGTGTGCTGGAAATGATCACGCGTGGTGGATCATGGACGGGTGACACGGCGCCATGAACTGACGTGCGCCGAGCGGGTGTTTCACCAACCGTCGCCCGCACCGTCCACCCGCCGCCGGGAGGCAACCCGGAGCACCATGCCGTCGTCCTCAACGGCGGGTCGTCTCAGGGAGGTCATGCGGTGGGTACGCACGCCGACATCGTCAGAACACTGCCGGAACTGCTCGGGGACCACGCCCGGCGCCTCGGGGACAAGGTCTGTTTCCAGGACGTGTTCACGCGGGTGACCTACCGGGAGCTGGAACTCAGGACCGCACGGCTGGCCGGCCACCTGGCCGGACTCGGTCTGGCGCGCGGTGATCGGGTGGCCGTACTGCTCGGCAACCGGGTCGAGGCGGTCGAGAGCCTGCTCGCCGTCACCCGGGCGAGTGGCGTGGGCGTGCCCCTGGACCCCGGGAACTCGGACGAGGAACTGACCCGCCTGCTGGACGACAGCGGGGCCCGGGTGCTCATCACCGATGACGCCGGCCTGGCACGGCGGCCCGCGTTGCCGGGCCGGCCCGGACTGACCGTGGTGGCGGTCGGGGGAGGCCACGAGGGGGAGGCAGGAAACCCGTCCGCGCGCACGGGTTCCGAAGGACCGGCGGACGAGGACGGCGGCACCGGGGGCGGGCCCGCCCCCGGTGCCGGTGGCGTTCTGCGGTACGAGGAGCTGGCGGGTACGGAGCCGATGACGCCGGCCCGGGACGATCTCGCACTGGACGACGTGGCCTGGCTGCTCTACACCTCGGGCTCCTCCGGCGCGGCCAAGGGCGTTCTGTCCACCCAACGCAACCGCCTGGCCCCGGTCGCGGCGGGCCTTGTCGGTGCCCTGGGCCTGTCCGAACAGGACCACGTGCTGTGGCCGTTGCCCCTCCACCACGCGATGAGCCAGATCGTGTGCTTCCTCGGGGTGACGGCGGTCGGGGCGAGCGCGGTGCTGCTGCCCCGGTTCTCGGTGGCGGGAGTGCTCGGCGAACTACGGGGCAAGGACGCCTCGTTCACCCTGCTCGGCGGCGTCCCGACCACGTACTCTGCGCTGCTCGACACGGTGCGCGGCGAAGCGGGCGCCGAGGGTCTCGGCGCGCCCGCGCTGCGGGGCTGCGTCAGTGCGGGCGCCGCGGCGGGGCCCGGGTTCCGCGAGTCCTTCGAGGCGATCTGCGGCGCCCCCTACCTGGAGCACTACGGCAGCACGGAGGCGGGCCCGGTCACCATGCCGGCGCCGGGCGAGGCGACATCGTGCGGCCGGGTGCTGTCCGGCACCCGGGTCCGGGTCGGCGGCGGCACCGACGGCCGGGACACGGGAGAGGGCGAGCTGTGGGTCACCGGGCCCGGGATCATGGCTGGTTACCACGGCAGGCCGGAGGCCACCGCGGAAGTACTGCGCGACGGCTGGTTTCGCACGGGGGATCTGGCCAGGATCGACGCCTCCGGCGAACTGACGATCACAGGCCGGGCGAGCGACCTCATCATCCGGGGCGGGGTGAACATCCACCCTTCGGAGGTGGAAGCCGTGCTGCGGCGACTGCCGGGGGTGGCGGACGCCGCCGTGGCCGGACGCCCGCACCCCTCCTTCGGTGAGGTACCGGTCGCCTATCTGGTCCCCGGGCCCGGTGACGACGCCCTGGACCGGGGGAGTGTCCTCGCCGCCTGCCGTGCGGAACTCTCCGGACACAAGGTGCCCGCCGAACTCTTCGAGGTGGCGGAGATCCCCCGTACCGGCTCCGGAAAGATCGTGCGGCGCGACCTCGCCGGCCTGCCGGCTCGGGCACTGGGCACGGTGGCCGCCGGACAGCCCTCGCAGGACCTGCTGAACCTGGTGCGGAACGAGGCGGCGGCTGTGCTCGGCTGCCCGGCCCGGGAGGTGGAACCGCGCACGGCACTGCGGGACCTGGGCATGGACTCCCTGACGGCGACGGTGCTGCGGGAACGACTGTCGGCGGTGACCGGCCTGCCGCTCTCCGAGGCCGTCGCCTTCGACTTCCCCACCGTCGCCGCGCTCGCCGCCCACCTCGGAGAACGCAACGCCGCGGCGTCCGCCGACGCCGGACCCGTCAACCGGAGTCCGGCCCGCTCGGACGACGACCCCGTGGTGATCGTGGGAATGGCCTGCCGCTACCCCGGAGACGTGACCTCTCCCGAAGAGCTGTGGCAGCTGGTGGCCGACGGGAGGGACGCCATCGGCCCCTTCCCCACCGACCGGGGCTGGGACACCCGGGAGCTGTACGACCCGGACCCGGGGCGCTCCGGACGGACGTATGTGCGCGAGGGCGGCTTCCTCTCCGGTGTGGACCGCTTCGACCCCGGCTTCTTCGGCATCTCGCCCCGCGAGGCCCTGGCCATGGACCCGCAGCACCGACTGCTGCTCGAAGTGGCGTGGGAGGCCTTCGAACACGCCGGTCTCGTCCCGGGCACCCTGCGCGGCTCGCCGACCGGGGTGTACGTCGGGCTGATGTACAGCGACTACGCCCGCTGGCTGACGAGGACGCCCGAACACGTCGAGGGCTACCTCGGCCTCGGCAACGCCGGAAGCGTCGCCTCGGGACGTATCGCCTACACCTTCGGTCTCGAAGGCCCGGCCCTCACCGTGGACACCGCGTGCTCCTCGTCCCTGGTGGCCCTGCACCTGGCGGCCCAGGCGCTGCGCCGGGGCGAGTGTGCCTTCGCGCTGGCCGGCGGTGCCACGGTGATGTCGGGGCCCTCGTCGTTCGTCGAGTTCAGCCGCCAGCGGGCGCTGTCCCCGGACGGCCGGTGCAAGGCGTTCGGCGCTTTTGCCGACGGCACGGGATGGGCCGAGGGCGCCGGCATGCTGCTGCTCAGCCGGCTGTCCGAGGCGCGCCGCGCGGGACTTCCGGTGCTGGCCGTGGTGCGTGGCTCGGCGATCAACCAGGACGGCGCGAGCAACGGACTGACCGCGCCGCACGGACCGGCGCAGCAGCGGGTGATCCGGCAGGCCCTCGTGGACGCGGGGCTGAATCCCGGCGACATCGACGCGGTGGAGGCGCACGGCACCGGCACCCGGCTGGGAGACGTCATCGAGGCGGAGGCCTTCTTCGCGACCTACGGGCGCCACGAACGGCAACACCCCCTCCGGCTGGGCTCGGTGAAGTCCAACATCGGCCACACCCAGGCCGCAGCCGGCGTGGCCGGCCTGATCAAGATGGTGCAGGCGATGCACCACGGAGTGCTGCCGCGTACGTTGCACGCCGACGAACCGACCCCCCGTGTCGACTGGTCGACAGGGCGGATCGAGCTGCTGAGCCGGGCGATGGAGTGGCCCGCCACGGGCCGTCCGCGCCGGGCGGGGGTGTCCTCGTTCGGCATCAGCGGCACCAACGCCCATGTGGTGCTCGAAGAGCCTCCGCGCGCCGTGACGGAGCCGGAAGGCACTGTACGTCCCGGACCGGCCGCGGTGGCCGTCGCGGTGTCGGCCAGGAGCCTGCCGGGGCTGCGGGCCCAGGCACGGAGGCTGTACGACCACATGGCCGCAGCCCCCGACGCCGCCCCGGCGGACATCGGGTACTCGCTCGCCACCACGCGCGCGGCCTTCGACCACCGGGCCGTGCTGGTGGCCCGGGACCGTGCCGGACTGCTCGGCGCCCTGACGGCCGTGGCCGAGGGCGTCGACCGTCCCGGCGTGCACACGGGCACGTCCCGCCGGCACGGCCCGACGGCCGTGCTGTTCACCGGCCAGGGCAGCCAGCGCATCGGCATGGGCCGGGAACTGTACGAGGCGCGGGAACTGCACCCGGTCTTCGCCGACGCGTGGGACGAGTGCTGCGCCCTGCTCGACACACTGCTGCCGGTGCCACTGCGGGACGTCGTGTTCGCCGAGCCCGGTACGCAGACGGGCGCGCTGCTGCACACGACCCGGTTCGCGCAACCGGCTCTCTTCGCCCTGGAGACCGCCCTGTTCCGGCAGTTCGAGGCCTGGGGGGTACGCCCCGGCCTGGTGGCCGGGCACTCGGTGGGCGAGGTGACGGCGGCACATGTCGCCGGGGTGCTGTCCCTCGTGGACGCGTGCACACTGGTGGCCGCCCGGGGCCGGCTCATGGACGCACTGCCGCCGGGCGGCGCGATGGCCGCCATGGCAGCCGACGCGGACGAAGTGGCCGCACACCTCGCCGAGTCCGGGTGCGCGGTGGAGATCGCCGCGGTCAACGGGCCCGCCTCGGTGGTCGTCTCCGGCGACGAGACCGCGGTGGACGAGGTCGCCGCGCATTTCAGGGAGCGGGGCCGTTCGGCGACGCGACTGCGGGTCGGTCATGCCTTCCACTCCGCTCGGATGGAACCCGCGCTGGCAGACTTCGCGAACGTGGTCCGCAGCCTGTCCTTCGCCGCGCCGAGGCTGCCCCTGATCACCGCCGTGCGGGGCCGGGCGGCCACCGACGAGGAGCTGTGCACACCGGAGTTCTGGGTGGACCATGTCCGCCGGCCGGTCCGCTTCGCCGATTCGGTGGCGTACCTGGGTGACCGAGGAGCGGCACACTACGTCGAACTGGGCCCGGACGGGGTGCTCACCGGCCTGGTCCGGGACTGCCTCGCCCCGGCCGGACCGGCCCCGGCCGACCCGGACACGGGCGGCGGCGGGCGGGCCCCGGCACCGCTGGTCCTGCCGACCCTGCGCCGGAAGCGGCCGGAGGCGGACGCCCTGCTCGACACCCTGGCCGCACTGCATGCCCACGGCACGCCGGTCGACTGGCGGGCAGTCTTCGCCGGGCGCGGCGGGCGGCGCGTGGCACTGCCCACGTACCCCTTCCAGCGCCGCCGGTTCTGGCTGGAGCCCGAACCGGGCCACCCGGCCGTGTCTCCCGCGGCCGGGGCCGGCCATCCGTTCCTGCGATCGGTCACCCGCACGGCCGACGACGACGGGGTACTGCTGAGCGGACTGCTCTCGGTGCACGACCAGCCGTGGCTCGCCGACCACGTGGTGGTGGGGGAGATCCTGCTGCCGGCCACCGCCTTCGTCGAAATGGCCGTGTACGCCGGTGAGTCGGCGGGCGCGGCCGAGCTGGACGAGCTCGTGCTGACCGCGCCGCTGCCCCTGCCCCCGGACGGCACCGTCGAAGTGCAGGTGAAGGTGGCCGGACCGGACGGCGCGGGTCGGCGGACCGTGCTCTTCCACTCCCGGCCGCACACCCCGGAGGGCGACCGGCCCTGGCAACGGCACGCCGCCGGCACCCTCTCGCCGGCCCGGCCGCCCACAGGCCGGGAAGCGGCCACCACCGGTACCGGCGGCGCACCCCGGCGGCACACACCCTGGCCGCCGGAGGAGGCCCTACCGCTGAGTGCCGGCGATCCGGCCACCGGACCGTACGAGCGGCTGGCCGCCGACGGGCTGCGCTACGGCCCCGCCTTCCGGGGCATGCGTGCCGCCTGGAGCCACGGGGAGGAGCTGTACGCCGATGTCGTACTGCCCGAAGCTGCCCGCACTCCGGGGCAGGAGGCGGACGGCCCGGGATTCGTCCTGCACCCCGCGCTGCTCGACGCGGCGCTGCACGCCCTGGCCCTGGACAGCCTCGTCACGGGCGGCTCCGGGACAGCCGGTCCGGCGGTCGGCCGGTTGTGCCTGCCATTCGCCTTCAGCGGGGTTCGTGTGCACCGCGCCCGCGCACAGCACTTGCGGGTACGGACGACACCCGGGACCGACGGGCAGACCGGAGTCGAGCTGACCGACGGGACGGGCTCACCGGTGGCGACGGTCCGTGCACTGACGCTCCGGCCCCTGCCGCGCACCGGACCGGCGACCGACACCCTCACCGGTGCCCTCCACCGGACGGACTGGGTGCCACTGACCGCACCGCCCGTCCCCGCGGCGATGCCCCGCTGGGGAGTTCTCGGCACGGCGGGCACCCGGCTGGTGGACGTCCTGGCTCCCCTGGGGTCCGGTGTCCCGGTGTACGCCGGAGCGGCGGCGTGCGAAGAGTCGTCGACCGTCGTCGTGGCCCCGTGCCCGACGCCGCCGGCCACGACCGGCGACGCGCAGGACCAGGCCGCCGAGTCGCTGCGGGCGGCGGAATGGGCGCTGGGGCTCGTCCAGGAGTGGCTCGCCCAGCCGCACCTGTCCCGCTCCCGTCTCGTTCTCGTGACGTCCGGCACAGTCGCCCCGGCCGACGACGGCCACGGGGACGACGGCCGATCCGGCGAAGAGCCGTCCGTACCGTCGCACGCGCCGGTGTGGGGCCTGGTCCGATCGGCCCTGCGCGAGAACCCCGGCCGCTTCGCCCTGATCGACGTCGACGGCCACCCGGACTCATGGAACGCCCTGCCTGCCCTGCTGGCAGCCCCGGCGCCGGAGACAGCCGTACGCCGGGGGACGGCGTACGTGCCGAAGCTGACGCCACTGGCCGGGACGGCACCGGAGCCGCGGAAGCGGCGATCCCTCGACCCTGAGGGCACCGTCCTGGTCACCGGCGGCACCGGTTCCCTGGGCATGCTGGTGGCACGGCACCTGGTCACCGCCCACGGCGTCCGGCATCTGCTGCTCGCCGGCCGACGCGGGCCCCACGCGCCGGGAGTCGGGGAATTCGTCGCGGAACTGCGTACGGCGGGCGCCGAGGTGGCCGTCCACGCCTGCGACGTCGCGGACCGGACCGCGCTCGCCGCCCTGCTCGACGCCGTGCCGGCCGCCCACCCGCTGACGGGTGTGGTGCACAGCGCGGGGGTGCTGGACGACGGCGTCGTCGCGGCCCTCACCCCCGACCGTCTGAGGCGGGTGCTGCGCCCCAAGGCGGACGCCGCCCTCGCCCTGCACGAACTGACCAGGGGACACGACCTGGCCGTGTTCACGCTGTTCTCCTCGGTCGCGGGTACCTTCGGCTCCGCCGGCCAGGCCAACTACGCCGCTGCCAACTGCGTTCTGGACGCCTTGGCACGACACCGCGCCCGGCTCGGACTGCCCGGTACGTCGATCGCCTGGGGCCCCTGGCAGCAGGACGACGGCATGATGGCGCACCTCGGCGACGCGGACCGGCGGCGGATGGCCCGCTCCGGGTTCGGCCCCCTCGGGCCCGAGGAGGGCCTGGCCCTCCTCGACGCCGCCATGGCCGGTGACGAACCCGTGGTGGTCGCGGCCCGCCTCACCCCGGCCGCGCTCCGCGCCGGTGACCCGGCTGCGGACCGGCTCCCGATGCCTGCCGCCGACGCGGATGACGGGAGCGGGAACCGACCCGGCCGGGCCCCGTCCGCTGCCGGAGAGCGGGGCGCGGCGCTGCTCGCCAGGATCCGGACCCTGGCGGCCCGTGTCCTGGGTCACGGGGACGAGGCGAGCGAGATCGACGAGGACGCCCTGCTGGCCGACCTGGGGCTGGACTCCCTGGCCGCGGTCGATCTGCGCAACGAACTCGCGGCATCGACGGGGCTGGCACTGCCGTCCACGCTGCTGTTCGACTTCCCGACACCGCGCGCGCTCGCCACCGAACTGACCCGCCGCCATGCCGCCGACGCACCTCCTGCGGGTGCCGCGCCCGACGCTCCGGCACGGCCCGACACCGTCGGCGGGGAGGCAGGCGCACCGCCGGACACCCCGGCGCGGGCCGCCGAAGCACCGCACGCCGGGGGAGCCCCGGACTCCCTGGGCGCGCTCTTCCGCACCGCGTGCGCCCGGGGGCGGAGCTGGGACGGCATGGTGCTCCTCACCGTCGCAGCCCGTCTCCGCCCGGTCTTCGACAGGTCCGGGGCGCCCGGCGCCGCGCACGAACCCGTCGTGCTCGCGGCGGGCGGCACGGGGGCCCGGCTCGTCTGCGCCCCCGCGCTCAGCGCACTGTCCGGACCGCAGGAGTACGCACGCTTCGGTGCCGGGCTTCGAGGACTGCGGCCGGTCTCCGCGGTGCGGCACCCGGGGTTCGAGTCCCGCGAGGCTCTGCCCGCCTCGCTGGACGCCCTCGTCACCGCCCAGGCCGCGGCCGTACGCGCGGCCGCCGGCGAAGGCCCTCCGGTGCTGCTGGGGCGGTCGGCCGGTGGCTGGGTGGCCCATGCCGTGGCCGAACGTCTGGAGGCCGAGGGCGGCGCCCCGGTGGCCGTCGTCCTGGTGGACACCTATCCACCCGGTCACGACGAACAGGACGAGGCGCTCTCCGCGATGACCTCGGACATGCTGCGCCGGGCGGCGGAGTTCACCTCGGACGACTCGGGCCGGCTCACCGCCATGGCCGGATACTTCGAGCTCTTCAAGGGCTGGAAACCCGCGCCACTCGCCTGCCCCACCCTGTACGTACGGGCCCAGGACCGGCTGCCCGGCACCGAACCCGCCCCCGACTGGCTCCTGCCGCACGCCGGGATCACCGTGCCCGGCGACCACTTCACCATGCTGGAGGAACATGCCCGTACCACCGCGCTCGCCGTCCACCGATGGCTCGGCGACCTGGGCTGAGGACAACCCGGGAGGGGCGCGGGTGCGGGGCGAGAAGAGGCGCAGAAGTCTCTTGCGCCCGCGGATCCTCCTGGAATGGGCTGTTCCCATGAAGAAGCGAAGCATTGCGGCCCTGACCGCGGCCCTGGCTGCGGCACCCCTGCTGGCGACGGGTGTGCCGGGGCAGCCCGCGGTGGCCGCCGACTCCGGCCCGACGCTCCTGCGCGGAGTGGACCTGGACACGGTGACGATCCCCGAGCTGCAGGAACGCATGGACCGGGGGGCCCTGACCTCGTCGGAGCTGACCCGGTCCTACCTCCGGCGGATCAAGGCCGTCGACCCGAAGATCCACGCGGTGCTGCGCACCAGCCCGACGGCCCTGCGCCAGGCGGCCGCCAGCGACGTCAGGCACCGCCTCGGGAAGGTCCGCGGTCCGCTCGACGGCATTCCCGTCCTGCTGAAGGACAATGTGAACACCCGCGACATGCCGACGACGGCCGGGTCGACGGCGCTGGCCGGGAGCCCGCCGGACACGGACGCGGACCTGGTCGTGAAGCTGCGCGCGGCAGGCGCGGTGATCCTCGGCAAGACCAACCTGTCCGAATGGGCCAACTTCCGCGCGGCGAAACCGACGTCGGGCTGGTCGGCGGTGGGCGGGCAGACGAACAACCCGTACGTCCTGGACCGGAATCCGTGCGGATCGTCCTCCGGATCGGCCGCCGCGCTCGCCGCGTCGCTGGCGCAAGTGGCGATCGGTACCGAGACGGACGGTTCCATCGTGTGCCCGGCCGGGATGAACGGGATCGTCGGCCACAAGCCCAGCCTCGGACTGGTCAGTCAGTCGGGCGTCGTCCCGATCTCCGCCGAGCAGGACACGGCCGGGCCCATGGCACGCAACGTCGTCGACACCGCGATCACCCTCTCGGTGCTCAGCGGTGACGGCGCCGCGCGCGCCCTCGGCCTCACGGACGGGGGCACGCACCCCGCCGGTCTGCGCGGCAAGCGGATCGGACTGTGGCGGCTGCCCTCGCTCGGCGCCGGGACGGACGCGCTGATGACGCGGACCGCGGCGCGACTGCGTGCCGCCGGGGCCGTGGTCGTCGAGGTGACGCCGCCGTACCAGGACAGGCTCGCGGAACTTGAGTTCCCGGCGCTGCTGAGCGAGTTCCACCGGGACATCGACGCCTATCTGGCCACCCGCAACGGGCCTCGCGACCTTGCCGGGCTGGTCGGGTTCAACCGCACGCACCCGGCCGAGCGGACCTGCTTCGCCGGACAGGAGCTGTTCGAGCAGGCCCTGGTCGCGCCGCCGACCACGGACCCGGGCCACCGGGCCGCACGCGCCGAGCTGAAGGACCTGTCCCGGCGCTCCATCGACGAGACCATGGCCGCCCACGACCTGGACGCCATCGCCTCCCCGGCCAACCCGCCCGCCTGGACGACGGACTGCGCCCGGGGCGACAACGACGTGATCCCGTCCTCCACCCCGGCCGCCGTCGCCGGGTACCCCTCGCTGTCGCTGCCCGCCGGGTTCGTCGGCGAGCTGCCGGTCGGCCTGCTCCTGATGGCCGGCGACCGCCAGGACGCCGAGCTGCTGTCGCTGGGGGCGGCGGTGGAACGGCGGCTGGACGCCTGGCGGGCGCCGCGGTACCTGCCTTCGGTGCCGTCCGACACCACTCGTTGAGGCGACCGACGACGAACGCGGTACCTGCCTTCAGTGGTGTCCGGCACCACTCGTTGAGGCGGCCGGCGACGACACCGTCGGCGGCCGCCCGGCT
>NZ_JBCEWQ010000094.1:0-33366 GCF_038448545.1 Streptomyces sp. CLV115 | reverse complement strand
CCCCAGACACACCCCGCCCCTTCCCGTAACCGGGGGTTCTGCCCCTCCCGGGCCCCGTTCCTCGAACGCCGGAGGGGCTGGATGCGGCCCGGAGGGGCTACGCGGCCGAGTTGGCCGCGTCCCGCCTGGCCACTTCCTCCCGGACCAGCGGGATGACGTGGCGGCCGAAGTCGATGGCGTCGTCCAGGAGGTCGTAGCCGCGGGCCGAGATGATCTCCACGCCCAGGTCGTAGTAGTCCAGCAGGGCCTGAGTCACTGTTTCCGGGGTTCCCACCAGGGCCGTCGAGTTGCCGGCGCCGCCGGTCTCCGCCGCGGTCGGTGTCCACAGGGCGCGGTCGTGGCGGTCGTTCGCGGCGGCCACCGCCAGGAGGCGTCGGGAACCGGTGTTCTCCGGGGTGTTCCGTGGTGCGCCGGACGTGCGGGACCTGATCCGGGCCAGGGTTCGGTGGGCCTTTTCCCAGGCCAGTTCCTCGGTGGGCGCGATGATCGGGCGGAAGGCCACCTGGATCCTCGGCACGTCCGTACGGCCCGCCGCCCTCGCGGCCTCCCGCACCGAAGCGATCTGCTCGGCGGTCTGTGCCAGCGGTTCACCCCACAGGCAGTAGATGTCGGCCTCGGCGCCACCGGCCGCGTACGCCGCCGGTGAGGAACCCCCGAACGAGACCTGTGGCCGCGGCTGTTGCACGGGGAAGGTGTCGCTCACGAAGTCGTCGAAGCGGTAGTGCGTGCCCTCGTGGCCGAAGGGCTCGCGCGATGTCCAGGCCCTCTTGATGATCCGGATGGCCTCACGGGTGCGCTCGTACCGCTCGTCCTTGGTGAGGAAGTCGCCCTCGCGCCGCTGCTCGTGGTCGTTGCCCCCGGTGATGAAGTGCACGGCGAGGCGGCCGTCGCTGATCCGGTCCAGGGTCGCGAAGGTCTTGGCGGCGAACGTCGGGTACGAGACGTTGGGGCGGTGCGCCACCAGGATCTGGAGCCTTTCGGTGTGGGCCGCGACCCAGGCGGCGGCCGGGGACGGGTCGGGGGAGCCGGAACCGTACGCGAACAGCACCCGGTCCCAGCCGTGGTCCTCGTGTGCGCGGGCCAGCTTGAGGGTGTACTCCCGGTCGAAGGAAGGCCCGGAGCGGGCCGTCACTTCGGAACCTTCGTTGGTTGCTGCGATGCCGAGGAACTCGACGGGCATGGCGAAGCCTCATCTCGTGCTGCGGAGAAGTGGAGGACCGGTCGTGGGAAGCGCTGACGTGGGAAGGGTCAGCGGCAACACGAGGCGGACCACACTCGACCGAAGTCGATGTGGTCGCGGGTCACCAGCCGCAGCCGAGGTCGCATCTCCCCAGTGGAACAGGTGTGTTGGTGAGTGGTCAACCGGCTAGGGGGCAAGGGGGGAGGTGTTGTCGGCGAGCCCGGTGAGTTCGGTGATGCGGGCGAGGCGCTCGTCGGTGTGTGCCGGGCCGATCAGCATGACGCCGAACGGCAGCCCGTCCACCTCACCGGCGGGGACCGCGATCGCGCACTGGCCGAACAGGTTGGTGGAGCCGGTGAACCGGGCGAGGCGGGCGTTGACGGCCCGCGGGGCCGCCATGGCCTCGGCGAGCGTGGGGTGGTCCGGCGTGGTGGGCAGCAGGAGGGCGTCCGCGTCGCCGAGGGCGGCCGTCGCGGCGGCACGCAGGCCGGCCAGCCGGGCCCGGTCGGCGAAGAGCCGGTGGGCCGGGATGTCGCGGGCCCCGGTGATGATCCCCGCCACCGTCGGGTCGAGGCCGGGCGGGGCGGGCGTGGCGTCGACGAACGCGCCGACCGCGGTGTAGCGCTCGGCGACGAGGGCGGAGTCGTACAGCATCGCGGCGGCCCGGGTGAACGGCGCCGGGTCGATCGGCCGGAGTACGGCTCCCGCCGCGCGGAGCCGGGCGACGGCCGCCCCGAACGCCGCTGCCCGGCCCGGGGCGAGTCCGCCGAGTCGCGCGGTGGGCGGGACCGCGATCCGCCAGGGGCCCGGAACGCGGGGGCGGTCGGGGCGCGGGGCCGGGGTGGCCATCAGCGCCGTCGCCTGTTCTGCCTCGGGGAGCGTACGGGCGAAGACGGTGACGCAGTCCAGGCTCGGGCAGGCGGGAACCACACCGTCGGTCGGTACGAGACCGCGGGTCGGCTTCACTCCGAAGACGCCGTTGAACGCGGCGGGAACCCGGCCGGAGCCCGCGGTGTCGGTGCCCAGGGCGAGATCCACGATGCCCAGGGCCACGGCGACCGCCGAACCGGAGCTCGAACCGCCGGCGACCCGGTCGGGATCGTACGCGCAGGCCACCGCGCCGTAAGGGGAACAGATGCCGGTCAGACCGGTGGCGAACTGGTCCAGATTGGTCGTGCCGATCACCAGGGCCCCGGCGGCGCGCAGCCGGGCCACCGCCGGGGCGTCGGAGCCCGGCTCGTACGCGTACGAAGGACAGCCCGCGGTGGTGGGGAGACCGGCCACGTCGATGTTTCCCTTGACGGCCAGCAGGCGGCCCGCGAGGGGGAGCCGCTCGCCCGCGGTCAGGCGGGCACCGAGCCGCGCCGCCTCCGCCTCCACGTCGTAGCGGGGGCGCAGATCGATCCAGAGCTCGGGGCGCCGCACCGCGTCGATGCGGGCGTGGGCATCCCGGACGCGGTCCAGGAGGGGCGAGATCGTCGGCATGGTCGGTCCTCGGATCCTTGGGGCCGGGGCGTCACCGGGCAGAGCCCCGTCCGGGCAGTGGCCCGTCGGCGGCGCCGGTGGCAGTGCCGCCGGCGGTTGTGCCGCCGATGGCCGTGGCCGGCCGGCTCCGGGCGGTGGACAGGCCCGCGCGGCAGGCCAGTTGGAGCGCCAGGCGCACATCCGGCTCGTTCAGATCGGCGCCCGTCAGCTGGACGATCTTGCGGATGCGGGCGCCCACCGCGTTGCGGTGCAGATGGAGCGCGTCCGCGGCGCGGGCCGGCGAGTTGTTGTGGTCCAGGTACCCCTGGAGTGTGCGCAGCAGTGGCTCGGCCCGCTCCGGGCCCAACGCCAGTACCGGAGCGAGGAGTTCACTCACCGCCTCGTGTGCCGTGTCGGAGGCGTACCACTCCAGCAGCATCCGGTCCAGGCCCACCGCGTCGTGCGCCGCCACCGTGGGCCCGCCGCCGCGCGGCACCGCGGCACGGGCCTCCCGGGCGGAGGTACGGATGCCCAGCGGACCCCGGTGCGGTGAACCCACGCCGCACCGCAGACCCGCCTCCGGGCGCAGTCCGGCCAGCCGGTCCACCACCCGGCGGGCGCGTGCCAGCGTGGCGCGCCGCCCGTCCGCCCCCGGATCGGCGGGCCAGGTGCTGAGCAGCACGAGGGCGTCGTCGACCAGGGCGGCGTTCCACTGGACGGAGTCGGCGGACTGCGGGGCCGAGACGGCGGAGGGGGCCGCCGTCTCGCCGTCCCAGGTCCGCAGCAGGGTCAGTGCCTGGGACATGACCGCGTCCAGCGCCTTCGGCCGGTTCGGCGCGTCCAGGCCGCCCGCCTCCAGCCGCAGCGCGATGTGCCAGCCGTCCACCGGCAGCGCGAGTGCCCGGCCCCGGGCGGCCAGCCGGGCGGCCTGGTCCTGCGGCGCCACGAGGAGTTCGGCGAGCAGCCGGCCGCGGGAGCGCACCGGTACGTCGCCGTGCCCGCCGCCCGCCGCGGCGAGCGCCGCCAGCGCGAGGACCGAGCGCACCGCCGTACCCGCGTGACCCGGGCGGGCCGGGGCCGCGAGCCGGATCTCGCCGTCCGGCCCCGCGGCGACCCCGCCCTCCTCGCCCGGACCGGCGGCGCGCAGCTCCACGGGTACGCCCAGGGCCCGGCCGGCCGCTGCGGCCACCCGGTCGGGGTCGCCCGCGACCGCCGTCACCTCCCGCGCCGCGGCCGCGACCCGGGCCAGCGCGTCCGCCGCGGACCCGGCCACCGTCCGCTCCACCGCCACCACCAGGGCCGCGAGGTCCCCCTCGGCGTACAGCACCGCGACCCGGCCCCGCTCGGCCAGTGCCCGTGCCGTGGCCGTCACCTCGGCGGGCAGCCCGTGCGGAGCCTCGGCCACACCCGTCAGGACCAGCGCGGCGGCCCCCGCCGCGGCCGCGTCCCGTACCGCCACGTCCAGCAGGTGCCCCGGCACCGGGGCCAGCAGCACCGCGACCGTCCCGGCGGGGATCGCGGCGAGCCGGTCCGGGCGCGGCTCCAGCCGCACCCCCGTGACCTCCACCGCGTCGAGCGGGCCCACCAGCGGGCGGACCGCTTCGAGCCCGGGGGAGGAGAGGAGCTGCAGGATGTTCGCCATGCATCCCAGTGTGCCGCCGATGTGCCACAAGCACATGAGGCCGCCGAATCACGGGCCCGTGGCCCATGGGGGGCGCGATCCGGCTCCGTACGCTGGGATCCATGCACGTGGACGCCGGAGCACTCGCCGACTTCGCGCGGGGCTGTGCCGTCCTGGGATCAGGGGGCGGCGGACCCGCCGATGTGACCCTCCCCGCCGCCGGACAGGCGATCGAGGAGTGCGGCCCGGTGCCCGTCGTCGACCCGGCCGCGCTCCCGGCGGACGCACTCGTCATGCCCGTCGGGCTGGTGGGATCGCCCGCCGTCGCCGCCGAACGGATCGGCGGACGGGACGAGCCCGCACGGCTGCGGGACCGCTTCGAGGCGCTGCACGGCGCACCCGTGGCCGCGGTGATGAGCAGCGAGATCGGCGGCCTCAACGGCTGTGTCGCCGTCGCCTGGGCGGCCCGGCTGGGACTGGGGCTGCTGGACGCCGACTCGATGGGCCGGGCCTTTCCCCGGATGGACCAGAACGTCCTGGAGCTGGCCGGGCTGCGTCCCGGACCGGCCGTCCTCGCGGACGAACACGGGCACACCGTCGTGATCGACGACGTGGACGGCGCACACCTCGAACAGTTCGCCCGCGCCGCCGTCGTCGCCTTCGGCGGGCGTGCCGCGTCCACCGACTACCCCCTCACCGCCGGACAGGCGGCCCGGCACGCCGTCGCCGGATCGGTGACCCGCGCCCTTGCCCTGGGACGGGGCGAAGGACCCGCCCCGCTGCTGACCGGCAAGGTCTCCTCCGTCCGCAGGTACGCCACCGAGGGCGCCGACAGCGACGACGCCACGGGCGTCCTGCTGGAGGGCGGCGGCCCCGATGCGGGCCGGCTGGTGCTCGTCGAGGCGCGCAGCGAATTCGTCGCGGCCCTGGAGGACGGCACCCCGCTGGCCGTCGTGCCGGACGTCATCGCCCTGGTCGACGTGCGGACCGGCTGGGCCGTCCCGGTCGAGGAGGTCCGTTATGGGCTGCGCGTCCACCTCGTCACGCTCCCCTCGGACCCCGCCTGGTACACGCCCGAGGGCCTGCGGCTCGCCGGTCCCGCCGCCTTCGGCCTGGCCGGCCTCGCGGGCACCGCGGGCGGACTCCGGACTCCGGGAGGCGGCTCATGATCCTCGGAGTGGACGTCGGACCCACCAACACCGACGCCGTGCTCCTCGACGGCGACCGGGCGGTGCGGGCTGTCAAGGTGCCCTCGGTGGCCGGGGACGCCGTCGGATCACTCGCCGCCGCCGTCCGCGCGCTCCCCGCCGAGCCGCGCGGCCGGGCCACCCAGCTCGCCGTGGGCCTGCGGGTCGCCGCCCGGGCGGTCAGGGAACGGCACGGGCTCGCCCGGGTCGGTGTGCTGCGGGTCGGCGGCGCGGCCGCCGACGCCGTGCGGCCGCTCTTCGGCTGGCCCGAGGCGCTGCGCGACGCCGTGTGCGCGGGCACCGCGAACGTACGCGGTGGCGGCGGTCTGGCGCCCCGCGACACCACGCCGCTCGACCGGGACGCCGTCGCCCGGTTCGGCGCCTCGCTGGCCGGACGCGCCGAGGCGTTCGCCGTCACCGCGGTGTTCTCGCCCGTCGACGGCGGCCAGGAGCGGGAGGCCGCCGAGATCCTGCGCGCCGAGACCGGCCCCGACACGACCGTCCTGCTCTCCAGCGACGTCGGCACCCTCGACCTGCTGGCCCGCGAGAACGCCACGGTCCTGGACGCCGCCCTGTCCGTGCTGGTGGCCCGGGTCGCCGACGAACTGACCGCCACGCTGCCCCGGCTCGGTCTGGCCCCCGGCGCCGCGGTCCTCGTCACCCGCAGCGACGGCACGCTGATGAGCCTGGAGTATCTGCGCCGTCAGCCCGGACTCAGCCTGGGCAGCGGACCCGCCTGCACCATCCGGGGCGCCGGACTCCTGGCCGGGCTCCCGGACGCCGTGGTCGCCGACATCGGTGAACGCCGAGCCCGGGTCGGGGCACTGACGGGCGGCTATCCGCAGGAGGCCGGCCCCGGGGAACGCATCGGCGGCGTCCCGGTCAGCGTGCGCTTCCCCGACCTGATCACCGTGCGCGCCGACGCGCACCGCGAACTGGCCGAGGCCGCCGACCGGATGCGCCCGGCCGCCGGACTCCTCCCGCTGATCCTGGTCGGCGGCGGCGCGGGTGGCGTACCCGCCGACGTGCTGGCCGGTTTCGACGTCGTACGGCCCGAACACGGCGGCGTCGCCGGGGCGTTCGGCGCGGCGGCCAGCCCGGTCGGCGGCCAGTACGACCGCATCGTCCGTCGCGGGGCCGGCCGGCGGCTCGACGCAGTACGGGACGAAGTGCGCGACCTGGCCAGGGCCGGAGCCGTACGGGCCGGGGCCGACCCCAGGCGCGTACGCACCCACGCGGAACCAGACCTTCCGGTGCCGTATCTGCCCGGGGCGGTGCTCCTGCGGGCCCGGGCCGTCGGGCCGCCCCTCCCGCTCTGAACCCACGCTCCCCGCCCCACCGCAGCAGGCCGGTGCCGTGCTGCTGCGCCCTCCTGCCCGCCCGCTCACCCGCTCACCCGAGGACCCGTCCCCATGACCCAGCAGTTCGATGTGCACCAAGAGCCATTCACACAGACACCGGCACAGCCGCAGCAGGACGAGGACTACCCGCTGGAGCGGGTGCCGCGCGCGGCCCGCTACTCCTGGTTCAACGTCGCCGTGCAGCGCTTCGGCCAGCTCTCCGACCTGACGCAGTTCCTGCTCGGTGCCGCGCTCGGCGCCGGGCTCTCCTTCTGGGGCGCGTTCTGGGCGTTCACGCTCGGCTCGGTGATCCTGGAGATCGTCTGCATATTCGTCGGCATAGCGGGCATGCGGGAGGGCCTGTCCACTTCGATGCTGGTCCGCTGGACCGGGTTCGGCCGTTACGGCTCCACCCTCATCGGACTCGTCATCGCGGTCAGTCTGTTCGGCTGGTTCGGTGTGCAGACCGCGGTGTTCGCGGCCGGGCTGCACTCCATCGTGCCCGCGCTGCCGGTCTGGGCCTGGTGCCTGATCTGCGGGCTCGGCGTCACCGCGCTCGTCCTGCGCGGCTTCCGCGCCATGGGCTGGACCGCCTTCGTCACCGTCCCCGCCTTCCTCGGCCTCGCGGGCTGGGCGATGATGGTGGAATTCTCCCGGCACGACATCGGCGGCCTGGTGGCCTCGGCACCGTTCGGCGCCCACATGTCCATCGCCACCGGTGCGACCATCGTCGCCGGCTCGTACATCGTCGGCGCGGTCACCACCCCCGACATGACCCGCTTCAACCGCAACACCGGAGATGTCGTCAAGCAGACGGTGGTGGGCATCAGCCTCGGCGAGTACGTGCTGGGCCTCGGCGGGGTGCTGCTCGCCTACGCGGTGAAGTCCTCGGACCTGATCGCGATCATCACGTCCTCCTCCGGTGTCATCGGCGTCATCGTCCTGGTCTCCGCCACCGTGAAGATCAACAACTGGAATCTGTACTCCTCGTCCCTCGGCCTGATCGGCGCGGTCGAGGCACTCTTCAAGGTCCGGCTGAACCGGGTCGGCACCACCGTCACGATCGGTGTGCTCGGCAGCCTCGCCGCGGCGGCCGGAATCCTGGACCGGTTCACCGACTTCCTCACGGTGCTCGGCGTTCTCACCCCGCCCGTCGCCGGAATCATGGTCGCCGAGTACTTCGTGGTGAAGAAGTGGCGCCCGCAGCTGGACGCCTCGCGCGCCGCCGGACGGCTGCCCGAGACCGAACCGAGCTGGGTGCCCGCCACGATCGCCCTGTGGGCCGCCGCCTCCCTGTTCGGCTGGCTCGGCGACCACTACCAGTGGTGGGGCATCCCGGCGCTCAACTCCCTGCTGCTGGCCGGACTCGGGTACGTCGTCCTCGGCAGGCTCGGCCTGGTGCGCGGCGCCCGCGACCTGCCGTTCGAACAGCCCGCACGGCCCGCGGCGGCGATCGAGGCGGAGACCGGCACCGCCTGGTCGGCGAAGGCCACCGCCTGACCCGTACACCACCCGACCCCCTCACCCCCTACGAAAGACGGACACACCATGCGCATCGGAATCGACGTCGGAGGCACCAACACCGACGCCGCCCTTCTGGGGGACGACGACCGGATCATCGCCACCGCGAAGACCCCCACCACCTCCGACATCACCTCCGGCGTGACCTCGGCGATCCGGGCCCTGGACCCGCCGATGGAATCGGTCACCGCCGTGATGATCGGTACGACCCACTT
This sequence comes from Streptomyces sp. CLV115, assembly GCF_038448545.1. Taxonomy (NCBI): domain Bacteria; kingdom Bacillati; phylum Actinomycetota; class Actinomycetes; order Kitasatosporales; family Streptomycetaceae; genus Streptomyces; species Streptomyces sp. CLV115. The sequence continues at coordinate 24,838 of NZ_JBCEWQ010000094.1, read as the reverse complement.
CCTCAACGCACTGATCGAGGGTGCCCGGCTCGCCCCCGTCGCCGCGGTACGGCTCGGCCTGCCGGCCACCGCGGCACTGCCGCCGATGACCGACTGGCCGGAGCGCCAGCGGGCGGCCGTCGGCGGGCACGGGTATCTCTGCCACGGGGGGCGGGAGTTCGACGGACGGCCGCTGTCGCCGCTCGACCCCGAGGAGCTGAGGCGCACCGCCGCCGACATCGCCGCGCGCGGCCTGACCTCGGTGGCCGTCTCGTCCGTGTTCTCCCCGGTCGCCGAGGAGGACGAGCGCCGGGCCGCCGAGATACTCGGTGCCGAACTGGGCCCCGGCGTGCACTTCTCGCTCTCGCACGAACTCGGCCGGGTCGGCCTGCTGGCCCGGGAGAACGCCACGATCATCAACGCGGCGCTGCGCGACCTGGCGGCCGCGATCGTGGAGTCGTTCGCCAAGTCGCTCGCCGAGGTGTCGCTGACCGCCCCGTTCTTCCTGTCGCAGAACGACGGCACGCTGATGGACGTGGACTTCGCCCGTGCCTACCCGGTGGCCACCTTCGCCTCCGGGCCCACCAACTCGATGCGCGGCGCCGCCTTCCTGTCCGGCCTGGGCGACTGCGCGGTCGTCGACGTCGGCGGCACCACCGCGGACGTCGGCATCCTGGCCGGCGGCTTCCCGCGCGAGGCGGCGGGCGAGAGCGAGGCCGCGGGCATCCGGACCAACTTCCGTATCCCCGACGTCCTCTCGCTCGGCATCGGCGGCGGCTCCCTGGTGTCGCCCGAGGGCGAGACCGGACCCCGCTCGGTCGGATTCCGGCTCACCGAGGAGGCACTGGTCTTCGGCGGCTCCACCCTCACGGCGACCGACCTCGCGGTCGCCGCGGGCCGCGCCGACATCGGCGACCGCTCCCGGGTCGCCCACCTGGACCCGGAGTTCACCGCCCGCGCGCTCGACCGGATCGCGGAGCGGCTGGCGGAGACCGTCGACCGGATGCGCACCTCGGCGGGGCCGCTGCCGGTCGTCGCGGTCGGCGGCGGCAGTGTGCTGGTGCCCGCGGCCCTGCCCGGCTTCGACGACGTGCGCCGCCCCGGCCACTTCGGCGTCGCCAACGCGGTGGGCGCCGCCATCGCCCAGGTCGGCGGAGAGGTCGACCGGGTCTTCCAGGTCCCGGAGGGGCGCCGGGACGCCGTGCTCGCCGAGGCCCGCGAGGAGGCCGTGGGCCGGGCCGAGAGCGCCGGTGCCAGGCCCGGCACGGTCCGCGTCGTCGACGTGGAGGAGGTCCCGCTGGCCTATCTGCCGGGCGGTGCGACCCGGATCCGCGTCAAGGCGGTCGGCGACCTCGACCTGAACGGCATCGGCACCACCCGCGCCCCGGCCGGGGCGCGCGACACCCATGGAGCAGCGTCACATGCGTGAGATCAACCTCGACAACCTGGACGACATCGCGCGCGGCGCGGGCATCCTCGGCACCGGCGGCGGCGGTGACCCGTACATCGGCAAGCTGCTGGCCCGCGAGGCCATCCGCAAGTACGGACCGGTCCGGCTGGTCGCCTTCGACGAGGTGCCCGACGACGCGACGGTGGTCCCCGTCTCCGGGATGGGGGCGCCGACGGTACTGCTGGAGCGCGTCCCCGCCGGCGGCGAGGAGGTGGCCGCCCTGCGCGCCCTGGAGAAGCACATCGGCCGGGCCGCCACCCACATCGCACCGATCGAGGTGGGCGGCGTCAACTCCATGCTGCCGATCGCCTGCGCCGCCGAGGCGGGGCTGCCCCTGGTCGACGGCGATGCAATGGGCCGCGCCTTCCCCGAGGCGCAGATGGTGCTGCCCGGCCTGATCGGGGTGGCCAACACACCGATGGCGCTCGCCGACGACAAGGGCAACAGCATCATCGTCGACGCCGTCTCCAACCACGCCGCCGAGCGCATCGCGCGGGCGGTCTGCGTGGAGCTGGGCTGCCAGATCTCCAGCGCGGACACCGTGATGCGCGGCGACCAGCTCACCGACGGGCTCGTCCCCGCCACGCTGACACTCGCCGAGCGGCTCGGCGCGGCGGTGCGCGAGGCGCGCGCCGCGCACACCGACCCGGTGCTCGCGGCCCGCACCATGCTGTCCGGCACCCATCTGCTGACCGGCAAGGTGATCGACGTCAGCCGCCGCACCGAGGGCGGCTTCGCCCGCGGCAACGCCAGGATCGAGGGCATCGGCGGCGACGGCGGCCGGGTGCTCGAACTCGGCTTCCAGAACGAGCATCTGCTGGCCACCCGGGACGGCGAGACGGTCGCCACCACCCCCGACCTGATCTGCGTGCTGGACACCGACACCGGCGACCCGGTGACCACCGAGGGCCTGCGTTACGGGCTGCGCGTCAGCGTTCTCGCGGCGCCCTGCGACCCGCGCTGGACCACGCCGGGCGGCCTGGCGCTCGCCGGGCCGCGGTACTTCGGGTACGACGTGGACTACCTGCCGTTCCGGGAGAGCTGACCCACGGGACGGTCACCACGGCCACCACGGTCACGACGGTCACGACGGCCACGACGGCCACGACGGCCACGACGGTCACGACGGTCACGACAGCCCGGCCGGTTCGCACGCGCGGACCGGCCGGGGCGCGTATGTCCTTCCCGCGGGTTCCGTACCGGGTGTCCGCCTTTCTCAGACCGTCCGCTTGCCGCTCTTCATGGACACGGCCGCGCAGGCCAGGCCCAGCAGCAGGGTCAGGCCGCCGATGATGACGTTGTTGAGGACGATGCCGAGGTCGGGGCTGCTGCCGACGATCCACGTCGAGAGGATCGTCCAGATCCCCATGGCGCAGATGGCCCAGCTCAGGCCGTACATGCGCTCCGGCATGACGGTGAACCCGAGGCCCAGCGCGGCGATCGCGATACCCATGATCAGGTTGTGCGTCGCGAGCGTGGGCTGGGTCGCGGTGAAATGCAGCACCCACGGCGAGATGGCGCAGTAGAGACCGACGAGGAACACCGGTGCGTCCACCAGGGCCACATCGCGGCCACCGAGCATGCGGGCATAGCGATCGCGCATTTCGGAAACATCGGGGTGACTGGCCATGTCACGGCCGGTGTGCGAGAGGTTTGACATGGGGTTCGTCTCCTTCGCTCCGTGCAGACCACCCGCCACTTGTGCGCCATAAGCGGCCTGCTTATGCCATTCTGCGCTTACATCTCCCTTATGTGTAGATTCAGAGCCCACGGAAATCCGTGGGAACCGCACGGGGTGACGCACCGTCCAGCCGCCGGGCCAGGTCCACCAGGCCGGGGGTCCGCAGCACCCGGTCCCCGTACCCCGGCAGCGGCACGTGCAGCGGCTCCGTCCAGCGCGCGGGGATCGCGCCGAAGCCGTACACCGCACCCGCCAGGGCACCGGTCACGGCGGCCACCGTGTCGGTGTCCCCGCCCGCGTCCACGGCGGCGGCCAGCGCGTTCCCGTACGAATCGGTGGTGCGCAGCGCCCACAGTGCGGTGCCCAGGCACGGCCAGACCGCGCCGTTGAACTCCGTCGCCGCGTCCGGGTGCCAGCCGGGCGCGAGGACGCGGGCCCAGCGCCCGCGGTGATCCTCGTGCACGTCCGCCAGGGCGTCCGGGACGGCAAAGAGCGGATCGCCGCCGTCCAGTGCCACCCGGATCAGCTCATGGAGTACGGCGGTGCCCTCCCAGGCGGCGCGGTCGCCATGGGTGAGGGCGGCGATCCGGCGGGCGGCGTCCATGGTCGCCGTACGGCCCGACGCCGCGAAGTACACGGCTGAGGTGGCCGCCCTCATCAGCGAACCGTTGCCCGCCGCACGCCCGTTGACCTGGAAGTGCAGCGCCGCCGCGAGGTCCCACGCCTCGCCGCTCGTCAGAACGTCCTCGGTCTGCAGCCCGATGTCCTTCGGCCCGCCGGCGGCCCAGCGGCAGAACCGGCCGAACATGTCGGGAAGGTCGAGGCCGCCCCGCTCCAGCAGCGACTCCGCGACCAGCACGGCCATTTGCGTGTCGTCCGTCGCCTCGCCCGGATCCCAGCCGCCGCCCCCGCACATCGTGCCGACGCCGTCCGGGAAGCGGGCGGTGTACACACCGGCGGGCCCGAACTCGAAGGGCGCGCCCAGGGCGTCCCCCACCGCCGAACCCACGACGGCACCCGCCACCCGGTCCGGTCGGTCCACCCGGCCCGCATCATTCGTCGGATTCATCCGGTCAGCCTACGGAGGGCGGCCGGCGGCACGTATCGGACCGCGGCCCGACGGTATGCATCGGGCGCACGCCCGGCGCGTGTTGGGCTCAGGCGAGCCCGGCGCGTGTTGGTTGGTTCAGGCGAGCCCGGCGCGTGTTGGGCTCAGGCGAGCCCGGTGCGTGTTGGGTTCAGGCGTGGCGGCGGGTGTCGGGTTCGGGGCCGCCGGCACGTATCGGGCTCAGGAGACGTCGACCTCCACCGAGTGCCAGCCGGTGGCGCCGTCCGGAACGGTGTCGGTCCGCCGGCCGGTCTGCGTGGCACCGGTGCCGTCCGTCGCACGGACTTCGAGGGTGTGGCGGCCGGAGGTGGCCGGCCACTCCCAGACCCACTGGCGCCAGGTGTCCCGGTTGTCGGCGGCGGCCAGGCGGGCCGGGTGCCACTGCCCGCCGTCCACCCGGACCTCGACCCGGGAGATGCCCCGGTGCTGTGCCCAGGCGACCCCGGCCACCGGGACGGTGCCGGGCTTCGGGGAGGCCAGGGCGCGGGGGGTGTCGATCCGGGACGCGGTCTTGACCGGTGCCTGCTGGGCCCAGCTCCGCCGGACCCAGTAGGCGTCGTACGCGTCGAACGTGGTCAGCTCGATGTCCTCGATCCATTTGCAGGCCGACACGTATCCGTAGAGGCCGGGCACGACCATCCGGACCGGGAAGCCGTGCGCGAACGGCAGCGGCTCACCGTTCATGCCCAGGGCCAGCATCGCGTCGCGTCCGTCCATGACCGCCTCGACCGGTGTGCCGATCGTCATGCCGTCCACGGATCGCGCCACGAGCTGGTCGGCCGGACCGCCCGCCGACGGCGGCCGCACCCCGGCCTCGCGCAGCAGGTCGGCCAGGCGTACCCCGAGCCATCTGGCATTGCCGACGTACGGGCCGCCGACCTCGTTGGAGACACAGGCCAGCGTGATGTCCCGCTCGATGATCTCCCGGCGCAGCAGGTCGTGCAGGCCGACCGAGAGGGGGCGGGCGACCCCCTCGCCGTGGATCCTCAGCCGCCATTCGGCCGCGTCGAGGCGGGGCACCACCAGGGCCGTGTCGACCCGGTAGAAGTCCTGGTCCGGCGTGAAGAAGGGGCTCAGCCCCCGGATGTTCAGCCCGGTGCCGGCCGGGACGGCGGGTGCCGGCGAGTCGGGCACGGGAAGGACCAGGTCGCGGCGCGAGGCGGTGGCCCCCGCCTGGACGGAGGAGGTGAGCCGCCGGCCCAGCAGCCCCACGCCGGCCGAGACCGCCGTCGCCACGGCCGCCATGACGACGAAGCCCCGGCGGTCGACCGCGCGGTACGCCCCTCCGGCCCCGGAGCCGGCCCCGGCCCCGGACTCGGGTACGGCCCCGGCCCCGGACTCGGATACGGATCCGGACTCGGATACGGATCCGGACGCCGGCGGCCGAGAGGGAGCCGTGGTGAGCCGTCCGATCAGGGCGAACAGCACTCCGGCACCCACCGCGGCGCCCACCACCGACGGCAGGGCGTCGGGCGCGCTGCCCTCCGGCCGCCCCACCGCCGCGGCCGCCCCGACCGCGCCGAAGAGCAGGACGGCCGCCGAACCTGTCCGCCGGTGATGCAGCGCCAGCACTCCGACGGCCATGGCGAAGACGGCCAGCAGCGCCACGATGCCCAGCTCCAGCACCGCCTTGTCGCCGGTGCCGAAGTGCCGTACGGCGAACTCCTTCAGCGCCGTGGGAGAGCGGTCGACGACCGCCCCGCCCACGGCCGTGACCGGCCCTGCCTCGGGGCGTACGAGGGCCGAGACCAGCTCGGCCGCGGCCAGGGAGCAGAACGCGGCGACCAGCCCGCCGAGCGCGGCGAGGACGGTGAGCGGGGCGCGGCTGCGGCGTGCCCTCTCCGCCCCCGTGGTTCCGCGGTGTTGCGCATCGGATTCCTTCATGCGGCGGCCTCCCCGGCGGCACCTCGGGACTGTCCGTCCGGGCATCGTTCCGGACGGCGTTGTCGGTGCAAATCGGTCAGTGTGCGAGATCCTGTCACGCCGTCCGCCCGCTGCGCGCAAGTCGCGATACATCGTGGTTGACGCGTCAAGGTGCACGCGATATGTTCGCAGGCGAGTATTCGATGGCGAGTTACGACAGGGTGAGGGTGGTGGGATCGGTGGCCAAGCGGCGCAAGCTCAGCAATCCGCTGGCACTGACGGTCATGGTGCTGCTCGCCGAGCGCTCCATGCATCCGTACGAGATCGCCCAGACGCTCCGGCGGCGCGGCAAGGAACACAGCGTCAAAATCAACTTCGGCTCGCTCTACACCGTCGTCCAGAACCTGGAGAAGCACGGCTACGTGGAGGTGGCCGGCGTCCAGCGGCAGGGCAACCGCCCCGAGCGCACGCTCTACGGCATCACCGAAGCCGGGCGCACGGAGATGCTCGACTGGCTCTCCGATCTGCTCGCCGTCCCCGCCGCCGAGTACCCGGTCTTCGAGACGGCGCTGGCGCTGCTGCCGGTGCTGCCGCCGCAGGAGGTGTCGGAGCTGATGGAGACCCGGGCGGCGGCGCTGGCGATCCGCTCGGCGGCCGTGCGGGGTGTCCTCGGCCAGTTGGGGGAGAAGCTGCCCCGCGTCTTCGTCATCGAGACCGAGTACCAGCTCCACATGATCGACGCCCAGTTGGAGTGGATCAAGAACTTCCGCGACGAACTCGACGACGGGACGATCAGCGGTATCGAGGAGTGGAAGTCCTTCCACGAGACCGGTGAAGTCCCGCAGGACTGGCAGGACCTGGACGAGCAGGAGATCGTCCTGGACCCCGAGCGGAAGGGCTGGACGCAGGACCCAGAGTGAGCAGGACCCCGACGGAAGCTGTTGGAGCAGCGACCGTCGGGGTCTCGAACCCCGGACCGGTCACGCCGTGAGGGCGAACCGGGCGATCGAGGTGCCGCACACCAAGGATAGCCCGGCGCTCTTCACGCGGATCGGCTCGGCATGCCCGAGTGCTCGGTGCACCCGAGCACCACGCCGACCCACAGGAGAGCTCTGTCATGAGCACCCGTGCGCCCGCTGTGGCGCGGAACAGCACCCGTGCGCCCGCTGTGGCGCGGAACAGCACCCGTGCGCCCGCCGTAGCGGCGCGAAACCTGATCAAGACCTATCCCGGCGACGTCACCGCCCTGCGCGGCATGGACCTCGGCATCGAGGCCGGTACGGTCTTCGGACTGCTCGGCCCCAACGGCGCCGGAAAGTCCACCACCGTCAAGATCCTCACCACCCTGGCCCGCCCCGACTCCGGCACCGCGACCGTCGCCGGACACGACGTACTGCGCCACCCCGACCGGGTCCGCCGGGCCATCGGCGTGGTCGCCCAGAAGTCCGGCGCCGACCCGGTCGCCACCGGCCGGGAGAACCTCCTGCTCCAGGGCAGGCTGTACGGGATGCGGGGCGCGGCCGTGAAGCGCCGCGCCGGCGAACTGCTGGACCGCTTCGACCTCGCCGACGCGGGCGACCGCCAGGTCAAGGGGTATTCCGGAGGGATGCAGCGTCGCCTCGACGTGGCGCTCGGCCTGGTCCACCGTCCCGAGGTGCTCTTCCTCGACGAACCCACCACCGGACTCGACCCCGAGGCGCGTACGGCGATGTGGGAGGAGATCGCCCGGCTGGCCGGCGACGAAGGGCTGACCATCGTCCTCACCACGCACTACCTGGAGGAGGCCGACCGGCTCGCCGAACGCATCGCGATCGTCGACCGGGGCCGGATCGTCGTCGAGGGCACCCCCGACGAACTCAAGGGCGAACTCCGCGGCGACGCCGTCCACATGGAGCTGCGCGCCGGGGGCGACACCGGGGCCGTCACCACCGCGCTCACCGGGCTGCCCGGGGTGCACGAGGTGCTGGTCGACGGCCGCCGGGTGAGCGTGCGCGCCGAGGACGGCGCCGCGGCCGTCCCCGTACTGCTCGCCGCCCTGGAGCGGGCCGGTGCGGCGGTCGCCGCCGCCACCGTGGCCCGCCCCTCCCTCGACGACGTCTATCTGCGCTACGCCGGACGCCGATTCTCCGAGGCCGAAGCCGCGGACGCGCGACCCGCCGATGCCCCCACCCCCGCCGGAGGCACCCGATGAGCACTCAAGCACTCGCCCAGACCTGGTACATGACGCAGCGTCGGCTCATGGCGGTCGTCCGGCAGCCGGTCTTCCTGGTCATCTCGCTGATCCAGCCGGTGATCTGGCTGTTCCTGTTCGGCAATCTCTTCAAGAAGGTCGTCGAACTGGGCGGCTTCGGCACCACGTCCTATCTGGACTACCTGATCCCGGGCATCGTGGTGATGAGCGCGCTCGGGTCGAGCATGTGGGCCGGGATGGGCACCCTGGAGGAGATCGAGCGGGGCACGCTCAACCGTTTCCTGACGACGCCGGTCAGCCGCAACGCGCTGATGAACGCCAACGTCGTGGAGAACGGCATCGGCACCGCCGTGCAGTCCGTCGTCATCCTGCTGCTCGGCCGGGCCGCCGGGGCCTCCTACCCGGGCGGTGCGGGCGGACTGCTGATCCTGGTCCTCGCCTCGGTGCTGCTCGGTGCGGTCTTCGGCGCGCTCTCCAACGCCCTGGGCATGCTGGTCCGCCGGCGCGAGTCGATCATCGGCATCAACACCTTCCTGCTGCTGCCGCTGACCTTCCTCTCCTCCTCCTTCATGGCACCGGGCCAGATGCCGTCCTGGATGCGGCACGTCGCCGACTTCAACCCCGTCAACTGGGCGATGGTGGCGGGCCGTTCGGCACTGTCCGCGGACCCGGACCGGTGGCTGGTGCTCAGCCGGGGAGGAGCCCTTCTGGTTCTCGCGGTGATCGCGGTCGGGCTGTCGACCCGTACGTTCCGCTCGTACCAGAAGTCCGTCTGACGCACGGCGCTACGGCGTCGTGCGGCCGACCCGGTCCGGGACCGAGTTCCCTGGCCGGGCCCCCGGCTTCCGGGCCGCCCGCAGCGCGAGGAAGATCAGCAGCCCGAACGGCGACAGCAGGATCGTCAGCACCAGCAACGGCCCCATCACCAGCGGAGAGATTCCCAGCCTCCGCCCCTCCAGGTACATCCACTGGCCCAGCAGCAGATCCCAGGCGATCACCTGCGCCCAGATCGCCCCGGCCCCGTTCGCCAGCGCCATCAGCTCGCGGAAGGTGTCGATGTCCGGGCTGCGCACCGCGTCCCACAGCTCGGGAAAGACGGGCACGGCCATCATCAGATAGACCACCAGCACCGGCAGAACGGTGAGCGGCGAGGCCGCGACGCGTGCCGTGGGGCGCCAGTTCGGCGCCAGGATCATGAGCAGCCAGAACGGGGCCGCAAGGTAGAACGAGAGCTGGAAGAGGGCACCGGTCACGACACGGACTCCTTCTGGGCGGAAGCGGATTCGGGGCTCGTGCCTGTTCGCTGCCCTGCGGGAGCCGGTCTCAGTGCTCCCAGCGTGCCGACGGCGCTCGCGACGACGATCAGCGCGGCGGCACCCAGCGTCGCACCGTCCGGGTGGATCAGCGGCTGGCCGCGCAGCGCCTGCCAGGTGACCAGTGCGACGACCGCCGCGTACGCCCCCGAGGCCACCAGCACCAGCCGCAGCCGGATCCGTGCGTCGCGCAGCCGGGGGAAGCGGGGGGCCAGGGAGACCAGCGCGAGCAGGAAGAGCGGCAGCAGCTGGAGCGCGTGCATCCCGATGAAGTGCGGTATGCGCAGATCGCCGCCGGTCGTGGACCAGCCGGTGAGCGGCATCGACGGGCCGCCGTCCGGCACGCCGACGGAGTGCGCGCCGATCACATCGGCGGTGTCCAGGTTCCCGGCCGCCCGCTGCTCGGGGGTGGGCCGGGTCATCAGGAAGCCGAATCCGGCGCCGACCAGGGCGAGCAGCACGCCCGAGCGGATTGCCCAGGCGGAGGCGCGGTCGGCGATCCGGGCGCGCATCAGCAGGATCGCGATGACCAGCGTGCTGGTCCACAGGACGACGACGGTGACGGCCATCGCGTTGAACAGCGTCTCGTCGAACGGGGTGGCGTGGTTGAAGTGGCTCCGCCTGCCGCGGATCACCTGGCCGGTGATGATCGCCATTTCGGTGAGGCTGGACAGCGCGACCAGTGTCCCGGCCCACCGGGCGAGCCGTCGGCCCCGGGTGACCAGCGTCAGCATCCAGGCCAGGGCGAGCGCGTACACCACGAACGAGACCGCGAACTTGAACGGTTTGAACCATATCGCCGCGCCCGCGAGGACCCGGTCGTCGAATATCAGGCCCACGGCCGAGACGACCGTCATCACGGCCATCGCCCCGGCGAAGAGGACTAACGGGCGATGCCAGGAACGCCAGGAAGACATGAGGACCCCTCAGAGATTATGGATAGTGGCGCTTCCCGCTATCCGATAGTGGAACTATCTATGATGGGTCGGGGGATTGGCAAGCGCGGAAGGAAGAACACTCGGTGCGCATCGGTGAGTTGAGCAGCAGGTCCGGGGTCCCGGTACCGACGATCAAGTTCTATGTACGTGAAGGGCTGCTGCCGGCAGGGAAGTTGACCAGTCCGAACCAGGCGAGTTACGACTCCGGTCACGAGCGCAGGCTGCGGCTGATCCGCGCGCTGCTGGATGTCGGCGGGCTCTCACTGGCCGCCATCGGTGATGTGCTGCGGGTGGTCGAGGACCCGGAGCAGCCGGTGCACAAGGTGCTGGGCATCGCGGCGAAACGCCTCACCCCGCTGCGAGGGGGCGAATCGGGGCCCGAGTTGGAGGATGCCCGGGACGAGGTGGCGGAGCTGCTGGAGCGGCGCGGCTGGCGGGCCGGGGCGGACGGGCCGGCCGGCGAGTCGCTGGCCGAGGTGGTCGTGGCGCTGCGGCGGGCCGGGCACGGCGGTTTCGTCGAGCTGCTCGACGACTACGCGGCCGCCGCCGAGGCGGTCGCTCAGGTCGACCTCGACTACGTGGGGCGCCGGGTCGCGCGCGAGGACCTGGTGGAGAGCGTGGTCGTGGGCACGGTGCTGGGGGAGGCGATGTTCGGCGCGCTGCGACGGCTCGCGCAGGCGGACGCGTCGGCGCGCGCGTACGACGGCGACGGCGGCAGGGGCGGGGCGACCGGCCGGGGCGACGGGAGCGACAAGGGAGGCGGGAGTGACAAGGGTGGCGCGAGTGGAAAGGGCGACGTGAGCGGCAAGGGCGGCGCGGGCGTCGGAAGCGGCCGGAGTGCTCAGGTGCCGGGCGGCGGTGGGTGAGGCGGCGGCCCGGACGTGAGTGCGGTCCGAGTGCGCCCCGGAAGCGGGTGCGGTCCGGACGCGGGTACGCCCCGGCCGGCGGCCGGGGCGTACCCGCGTGATCCGGTGTTACGCGGCGCTCTCCTGCTCGCGTTCCACCTGTGCGTTCCACTCGCGCTTGACCGAGCGCCAGGCGTCGTCGTTCTGGCCGAGCCGCCAGTAGCCCGAGATCGACAGCTGGGGGAGCGGGATGCCGCGGTCCAGGCGCAGATGGCGGCGGATCTCCTTGACGAAGCCCGCCTCGCCGTGGACGAACGCCTGGACCTCGCCCGCGGGGAACTCCAGCTCCTTCACGGCGTTGGTCAGCGCCTCGCCCACCGGGCGCCGGCCGCGGTGCAGCCAGGTCACCCCGACGCCGTCCGGCGTCACGAGCTTCTGCTCCTCGGTTGCGTCCGCCACCTCGACGAACGCGTGCACCACCGCGCCCGCCGGCATCTGCTCCAGGGCCGCCGCGATGGCCGGCAGCGCGCTCTCGTCGCCCACCAGCAGATGCCAGTCCGCCGAGGCGTCCGGGCCGTAGCCGCCGCCCGGTCCCAGGAAGGTCACCCGGTCACCCGGGGCCGCCCGCAGCGCCCAGGGCCCGGCGAGGCCCTCGTCGCCGTGGACCACGAAGTCGATCGCCAGCTCACGGGTGGCCGGATCCCAGGAACGCACCGTGTACGTACGGGTCGTGGGCCACAGCTCGCGCGGCTGCTCCTCGCGGATGCGGGCCATGTCGAAGGGGTGCGCGTAGCCGGCGCCCTCGGGGGCGAAGCAGAGCTTGACGTAATGGTCGGTGAAACCGGCGAGCTCGAAGCCGGCAAGGCCCTCACCGCCGAGCACCACGCGCACCATGTGCGGGGTGATCCGCTCGGTGCGCAGCACCTGGGCCCCCTGTGCCTGGGGTGCCTGCCGCGCCGGTCGTTCTGCCACGAGGTTCTCCCTGCTTTGATTGCTTAGGCTTACCTAAGCTAACACCTCAGCCGTGCAGAGTGGAGAGCAGGCGCTGCACCGCTCCGCCCAGTCCCCACCGCTTGGCGAGGGCTTCGAGGGCGGCGGGATCACGCGGACCGGCGGGCAGCGCGGGGTCGAACTCCGGCAGCGGTACGTCACCGGCGACCCGGACCACCTTCGGTGCGACGGCCACGTAGCCCCGGGCCTCGTCGAGCCGCTTGCGCTGCGAGGGCGTCAGCCGGGACGTCGGGTCGTCGACGGCGGCCATGATCCCGGCCAGATCGCCGAAGGCGTCCAGCAGCTTCGCCGCGGTCTTCTCGCCGATGCCGGGGACGCCCGGCAGCCCGTCGCTCGGATCGCCGCGCAGCAGGGCCAGGTCGACGTAGCCGGAGCCGTCGACCCCGTACTTCTCCCGCAGCCACGCCTCGTCCGTCAGCTGGAGCGAGCCGACGCCCTTGAGCGGGTAGAGCACCCGCACCCCGCGTGCGTCGTCGACCAGCTGGTAGAGGTCGCGGTCGCCGGTGACGATGTCCACGGGGCCGGTGGCCAGGCCGGCGAGCGTGCCGATCACATCGTCCGCCTCGTAGCCCGCGACGCCGACCCGGGCGATCCCGAGCGCGTCGAGCACCTCCTCGATGACCGGCACCTGCGGGGCCAGGGTGTCGGGAGTCTCCTCCTCGTCGGGCAGCCCCTCGGAGGTCTCCACCGCGACCCGGTGCGCCTTGTACGAGGGGATCAGCTCGACCCGCCAGTGCGGCCGCCAGTCCGCGTCCATGCAGGCGACCAGGTCGTCCGGACGGTGGTCCTGCACCAGGCGCCCGATGAAGTCGAGCAGCCCGCGCACGGCGTTGACCGGTGTCCCGTCCGGGGCGCGCACCGAATCGGGGACCCCGAAGTAGGCGCGGTAGTAGAGGGAGGCGGTGTCGAGGAGCATCAGGCGTCGCGTCACACCCCGATGATGCCGCACCCCACTGACACCGGCCGCCACGGACGCGGTACGCACATGACCTCGGGGTGGACGGGCGGGCAACGGCGGCCATCGTTGAAATGTGACCTGGATCACTCTTGTGTTTGCTTTGTGTAAGCGGGGGCAGGCGCGCAGCCGGAGCGGATCACGTACCGGTTTCAACCAGTGCACGTGCCATGCGGGAAGAATCCGCGCCGCTCCACGGTCTGCCGGAGGGGGTGGCAGACCGTTTTTCGGTTCAACCCGCGAGGTGTATGTGTCAAGGCTGCAAGCTGAACGCTTGTACAAAGTGTTCGGCAGACGACCCGATCAAGCCGTGCAGAAGCTCGAAGGCGGCGCCGACCGCGACGAGCTGCGCGCCGACGGAACGACCGCAGCGGTGATCGACGCCTCGTTCACCGTCGAACCGGGACAGATCTTCGTCGTGATGGGTCTGTCCGGGTCCGGAAAGTCCACGTTGCTGCGCATGCTCAACGGACTTCTGGAGCCCACCGCCGGACGCGTGCTCTTCGACGGCCAGGACCTGACCGCCCTGAGCCCCGCCGAGCTGCGGCACGTCCGGTCCACCAAGATCAGCATGGTGTTCCAGCACTTCGCGCTCTTCCCCCACCGCAGTGTGCTGGAGAACGCCGCGTACGGCCTGGAGGTGCAGGGCGTACCGCGCGCCGAGCGCGAGAAGCGCGCCGCCGAGGCGCTGGAGCTGACCGGCCTGGCCGGCTGGGAGAAGTCCTGGCCCGACGAGCTCTCCGGCGGCATGCAGCAGCGTGTCGGCCTGGCCCGCGCCCTGGCCACCGACGCCGACCTGCTGCTGATGGACGAGTCCTTCAGCGCACTCGACCCGCTGATCCGCCGCGACATGCAGGACCAGCTGCTCGAACTGCAGAAGCGGCTGAAGAAGACCATCGTCTTCATCACCCACGACCTCAACGAGGCCATGCGCCTCGGCGACCGCATCGCCGTGATGCGCGACGGGAAGATCGTCCAGCTCGGCACCGCCGAGGACATCCTCGTCACCCCGGCCAACGACTACGTCGCCTCCTTCACCCAGGACGTCGACCGGACCCGGGTGCTGACCGCCGGCGCCATCATGGCGGAGCCGCACACCGTCATGGGCACCGGCACGGACGACGGCAAGGAGCTGCGCACCGCCGCCGACGTGCTCGCGGCCGCCCCGGCCACCGTCACCGAGTCCACGCCGATCATCGAGCTGTTCACGCCCTGCTCGCAGAGCGGGGTCGCGGTCGCCGTGACCGACGCCGAGGGCAAGCTCGTCGGCGTCGTCCCGCGTGCCCGGCTGCTCGCCGTCCTCGGCGAGCCGATGACCCCCGCCGAGGCCCCGAAGGACGTCCGGACCGGCACGACCGTCGCGAAGAAGGTGGCCGGTGTTTAGGCTCCCTCTCGGTGACTGGGTCGACTCCGCCGTCGACTGGCTCCAGACCCATCTCGCCTGGCTGTTCGACGCGATCAGCTCCATAGTCAGCAACATGTTCGACGGCATAGCCGCCGTTCTCTCCGCCCCCGCCCCGCTGCTCTTCGCGGGCATCGTCGCGGTCGTCGCCTGGTGGCTGCGCGGTCTGCTCGCCGGTGTGCTCGCCTTCGTGGGCTTCGCCGTCATCGACTCCGTCGAGCTGTGGGACGAGGCGATGGACACCCTCACCCTGGTGCTCGTCGCCACCATCATCGCGCTGGTGCTGGCCGTACCGCTGGGCATCTGGGCGTCCCGCTCCAAGACCGTCAGCGCGGTGACCCGGCCGGTCCTGGACTTCATGCAGACCATGCCCGCCATGGTCTACCTGATCCCCGGCGTCATCTTCTTCGGCGTCGGCGTGGTGCCCGGCATCATCGCCACCATCATCTTCTCGCTGCCCCCGGGCGTCCGGATGACCGAACTCGGCATCCGCCAGGTCGACAGCGAGCTCGTCGAGGCGGCCGAGGCCTTCGGCACCACCAAGCGCAACACCCTGCTGCGGGTCCAGCTGCCGCTCGCGCTGCCCACCATCATGGCGGGCATCAACCAGGTCATCATGCTGGGCCTGTCCATGGTGGTCATCGCCGGCATGGTCGGCGGCGGCGGTCTCGGCGGCGCCGTCTACCGCGCCATCGGCAACGTGGACGTCGGCCTCGGCTTCGAGGCGGGCATCTCCATCGTCATCGTGGCGATGTACCTGGACCGGATGACCAGCGCCCTCGGCCGCGAGGTCTCCCCGCTCGCCCGCCGCGCGCTCGCCAGGGCGCAGTCGATGGCCGGCGGCCTGAAGATCTGGAACCACCGTCCGCAGCCCGTCGTCGCCATCTCCGGTGTGGTCGTCCTCGCGCTCGTCGCGGGCGCCCTGGGCATCTTCGGCTCCTCTGGCTCGGACGAGAAGAAGAACACCGCCGACGGTTCGGCCATCGGCGCGGGCAAGAAGATCAGCATGGGTTACATCCCGTGGGACGAGGGCATCGCCTCCACCTTCCTCTGGAAGGAGATGCTGGAACGGCGCGGCTTCGAGGTCGACGTCAAGCAGTACGAGGCCGGCGCGCTCTACACCGGCATGGCCAACGGCCAGATCGACTTCGAGACCGACTCCTGGCTTCCGGTCACCCACGCCAGCTACTGGAAGAAGTACAAGGACAACCTTGAGGACATGGGCTCCTGGTACGGCCCCACCTCGCTGGAGCTGGCCGTCCCGTCGTACCTGAAGGACGTCCAGTCCCTGGACGACCTCAAGGGCAAGGGCTCGCAGTTCAAGGGCCGGATCGTCGGCATCGAGCCGAGCGCCGGTGAGACGGGCCTGCTCAAGGACAAGATCCTGCCGGGCTACGGCCTGGACAAGGAGTACAAGGTCGTCGACGGCTCCACGCCCTCGATGCTGGCCGAGCTGAAGCGCGCGTACGCCAAGAAGGAACCGATCGTCGTTCCGCTCTGGTCGCCGCACTGGGCGTACAACCAGTTCGAGCTCACCAAGCTCAAGGACCCCAAGAACCTCTGGGGCAAGGGCGACGGCATCCACACCCTGGCCCGCAAGGGCTTCTCCGCCGACAACCCCGAGGTCGGCAGCTGGCTCAAGAACTTCAAGATGACCGAGGACCAGCTCACCAGTCTTGAGGCGCAGATCCAGAAGTCCGGCTCCGGCAAGGAGCAGGAGGCGGTCCGCACCTGGCTGAAGGCCAACCCGGACGTCGCCGACAAGTGGACCCCGGTCACCGGGGCTGCCGCCTCCAAGGGCGCGAGCGGCAAGGACGAGCGCGACCGCGCCGTCGAGATGGCCTGGTTCCCCTGGGAGGAGGACATCGCCGCCACGTACCTGTGGAAGGCGGTCCTGGAGGAGCGCGGCTACAAGATCAACCTCAAGCAGTTCGAGGTCGGTCCGATGTACGCCGCGATGTCGCGCGGCCAGATCGACGTGCAGTTCGACGGCTGGCTGCCGTACACCCAGAAGCACTACTGGGAGAAGTACGGCTCCCGGCTGAGCGACCTCGGCTCCTGGTACGGCCCGACGTCCATCGAGGTCGCGGTCCCCTCCTATGTGAAGGACGTCAAGTCCCTCGCCGACCTCAAGGGCAAGGCCTCGCAGTTCAAGGGCCGGATCGTCGGCATCGAGCCCGGCACCGCCACGATGGAGAACCTCAAGAAGAACGTGCTGCCGGCGTACGGCCTGGACAAGGAGTACAAGGTCGTCGACTCCTCGACGCCCGGCATGCTCGCCGAGCTGAAGCGCGCGTACGTCAAGAAGGAGCCCATCGCGGTACTGCTCTGGACCCCGCACTGGGCGTACAGCGAGTACGGCATGACCAAGCTGACGGACCCCGAGAAGGCCTTCGGCAACGGTGACCGGCTGCACACCATCGCGTCCAAGGACTTCCCGAAGCACTACCCGCAGCTGACGAAGTGGTTCAAGGACTTCAAGCTGAGCGAGGACCAGCTCGCCGGCCTGGAGAACCAGATCCAGAAGCACGGCGCGGGGCACGAGGAAGAGGCCGTGAAGGCCTGGATGGGGAAGAACCCGGGCATCGCGGACAAGATGGCTCCGCAGTAGGGCCTCCCGCAGGTCCCGAACCACCGGAGAGGGTGGGCACCGCCGACGGCGGGCCCGCCCTTTCGGGGTTTTCGGACGATCGTCATCCGGCCGACCTTGCGCAACCGTGTGCGTAATGTGCTGGCAGCCGGAAGGATGACGAGTCGGGAGGGAGCCGGACATGGACGAGAAGGAAGCACTCCGCGTGGGCGCCGCGGTCCGCCGAAGGCGCAGAACCCTGGGGCTCACGCTGGCCGCGGTCGCCGGCCGCAGTGGTCTGTCCGTGCCGTTCCTCAGCCAGATCGAGAACGAGCGGGCCCGGCCCAGCGCCCGGTCGCTGGACCGGGTCGCGGAAGCCCTGGAGACCACCACGGCACGGCTGCGCGCCGCCGCGGACTCGGCGCGCGCCGTCGATGTCGTGCGGGCCGGCGAGGGCGACGGCGTACGCCGGGTGGTGCGCGGCCGTCACCAGCTCAGCGCCCTGGAGTTCACCGGGGAGCTGGACCTCGGGCGCGAGTTCCAGCACCGCAACGACGAGGTGATGTACGTGGCACAGGGCGCCGCCGAGGTGGAGGCCGAGGGGCAGGCGTACCGGCTGGAGCAGGGCGACACCCTCTTCCTGTCCGGCGGGGTGCGGCACCGCTGGCGGGCCACCGTGCCCGGTACGCGGCTGCTGGTCGTCGCGGTCGCCGAGCACATCGACGCCACCAACGACCCGCGCCGCTGAGAGGGGACCGCCGTGCGCGTCGTCTCCCTGGTCCCCTCGCTCACCGAGGCCGTCGCCGTCACCGCGCCCGGCCTGCTGGTCGGCGTCACCGACTGGTGCACCCACCCGGCCGGACTGGCCGCGGCCCGGATCGGCGGTACCAAGAATCCCGACGTTCCGGCCATCCTCGCGCTCCGGCCCGATCTGGTCGTCGCCAACGAGGAGGAGAACCGCGAGCCCGACCTTGCGGCGCTCCGGGCCGCCGGGACCGAGGTGCTCGTCACGGAGATCCGCACCCTCGACCAGGCCTTCGAGGAACTGGACCGGGTCCTGGGCACCGTCTGCGGGCCGGCCCGGCCGCGCTGGCTGGACGAGGCCGAGGCGGCCTGGGCCGCGCTGCCGCCGCCCCGCGCACCGCGCCGCGCGATCGTGCCCGTCTGGCGCAGGCCCTGGATGGTGCTGGGCCGCGACACCTTCGCCGGGGACCTGCTGGCCCGGCTCGGCGTCGAGAACGTGTACGCGGACCACCCCGAGCGCTATCCCCGGATCCCGCTCGACGTACTGCGCACGGCCGGCGCCGATCTGGTCGTCCTGCCCGACGAGCCGTACCGCTTCACCTCCGACGACGGGCCGGAGGCCTTCCCCGCCCTGCCCGCCGCACTCGTCGACGGGCGGTACCTCACGTGGTACGGGCCGTCGCTGGTGCGGGCGCCTGCGGTGCTGCGAGCAGCACTCCGCTGAACAGCCCGCGCAGCGTCCGCACCCCGGCCACCGCCCAGGCCGCCACCAGCAGCACGTACAGCGCGACGGCCAGCCAGGTGTACGCGGTGAGGCCGGTGTGCCGGGCCAGACCGGCGGCGCCCGTGACACACGTACCGACGGGGAAGGTGAAGCCCCACCACGTCATGCCGAAGGTCATGCCATTGCGTGCGGCCCGCACCACCAGCGCGACGGCCAGCGCCAGCCACAGCAGCGCGAACCCCATCACCGGTACCCCGTACAGCACGGCGAACACCTTGAGCCCCGAGGCGTACGGCGCCCCGATCGCACCCTGCGCCACATCGGCGAGCTGGTTGACCGCGGTCGTCGACTGACCGAGCGGGCCGAGGACCAGGAACAGCGTGGGCGTCAGCGCGAGCGGCAGCGGCCCCTGGTGGACGAGCCGGGCGAAGATCAGCGGCAGCATCACCAGCGTGGCGAGCAGGCTCAGACCGAACATCGCGTAGCAGGCCAGCAGCATCGCCTCCCGCCACTGCCCGGCCGGCAGCTCCGGCACCAGCAGCGGGCCCAGAGCCGCGGAGACCATCGGCGCCACCACCGGCAGCAGCCACACCGGTGAAGCGGTGCCGGGCTCGATCCGGTGGCGTACGACCATCAGATACGGGATCGCGACCGCGGCGGCCAGCCCGATCAGCGTGCCCGCCGTGTACAGCACCACGTCCAGGACGAGCGCCGGCCGATGCCCGATCACGTCCTGGCCGACCACCAGCGACGCACCGCCGACCGCCAGCAGCGCCATCGACAGACAGCCGTAGAACGGGGCGACCGCGGGGTCGAGCAGGTGGCTGCGGGCCTGGTCGCGGTGGGCCATCCAGTGCCCGGTCCGGGCCACCAGCACCACGGCCAGCGCCACCACCGCCAGCACCCACACCACCGTGCAGGCGGCCCGCAGCCCCGGCACGTGCACGGGCAGCGCGACTCCCGCGCTCGCGACGATCGAGGTGCCCATCACGGCCGCGTACCAGTTGGGGCCGAGGTACCGCAGGGCAGGCAGCCGCTCGGCGGCCGGAACCGGGGGCGAGGGCTGTCGCGGCTGATTCGCCTGCGGTGTCTGCTGCGTCTGCGGAAAGATGGCCATGCCACGATTCTTCCGGCGGCGGCCGGGCCCCACCAGGGAGTCCATGTCTATGAGGTCATAAGGTGGCTTTATGGCCGGCGAAGCACATGTCCCCCTCTCGCACCGGATCCCCGACCTCGGAGCGCTGGAACTCCTGCTCGCCGTCGCCCGGCACGGCAGCCTGGGGCGCGCCGCCCGTGACGTCGGCGTCACCCAGCCCGCCGCCAGCAGCCGGATCCGCTCCATGGAGCGGCAGCTCGGCGTGGCCCTGCTGGACCGGTCACCGCGCGGCTCCCGGCTCACCGACGCGGGCGCGCTCGTCACCGACTGGGCGCGCAGGATCATCGAGGCGGCCGAGGCCTTCGACGCCGGCGCGCAGGCGCTGCGCGACCGGCGGGACTCCAGGCTGCGGGTCGCCGCCTCCATGACCATCGCCGAATACCTGCTGCCCGGCTGGCTGATAGCGCTGCGCGCCGAACGGCCGGACACGGCGGTCTCGCTGCTGGCCGGGAACTCGGCGGCGGTGGCCGGCCGGCTGCTGGTCGGCGAGGCCGACCTCGGATTCGTGGAGGGCCTGTCCGTACCGGAAGGGCTCGACGGCACGGTCATCGCCCACGACCGCCTCGTCGTCGTGGTCGCCCCGTCCCACGCCTGGGCCCGCCGGATGACCCCTCTCACCCCGCAGGAACTGGCCGCGACCCCGTTGATCCTGCGCGAACACGGCTCCGGCACCCGCCAGGTCCTGGACGCGGCCCTCGCCGTGTACGGCGGGCTCGCCCAGCCGCTGCTCGAACTCTCCTCCACGACCGCGGTGAAGGGGGCGGCGGAGAGCGGCGCCGGGCCGTGCGTGCTGAGCGAACTGGCGCTCGGCGAGGAGCTGTCCTCGCGGCGGCTGGTCAAGGTCCCGGTCGCCCAAGTGCGCCTGCGGCGCCAGCTGCGCGCGGTCTGGCCCTCGGGCCACCGCCCGACGGGACCGGCCCGCGACCTGCTGTCACTGACCGCACGGGACGGCTGACCGGCTGCGAACGCGCCGGAGGGCGCCCGGGTCCGTGGTGAGGAACGCGCGGACGGACGTGATCGCTCCACCAGCGCCGACGTCCGGCACCGCCGGGCCGGCCCGCCCGCGACCGGCCGCGTCGCGGTCGAGGACATCCTCGGCGCCCGGGTCGTCGAGGCGCGCGGCCGGAGCGGCGGATTCTCGCCGGGTGTCGGCGCCCGGGTCCGGCTCACGGACGGACGGCGCGCGTTCGGCAGGGCGGTGAGCGCCGGGGCGGACCCGGAAGGCGGTGAGCGCCGAGGCGAACCCGGGCAGCCCCGCCGCACGACGGGACGGCACCCGTGGCCGGTTCCCGGAACAGCCGGGGCAATGGTGACGGGCAAGACCTTTGGGCCCTTCCCGGGCGCCGGGTCGTACCGGTCGCGAATCAGGTCAGGAAACCGCGCAACAGCGCGGCCGTACCCGCGCAGTGCTCGCGCATGACCGCGCGCGCGGCCTCCCCGTCCCCGTCGAGCACCGCCTCGACGAGGCTGGTGTGCTGGTGCTGCGAATGCTCAAGGTTCCGCACCAGCAGCGGTATGCAGTCCAGCAGATCGTTCAGAGTGGCCCGCACGGCCGCGTACTGCGTGGTCAGCGACGCGGACCCGGAGAGCTCGGCCAGGGTCAGATGGAACAGGGTGTCGCGCCTGCGGTAGTCCGTCAGCGGTGCGTCGTGCGTCGCCGCCAGGGCGGTACGCAGCCGGCCCGCGCGCTCGTCGTCCAGCCCCCGCGCCGCGCACAGCTCGGCCGCCCCGGCCTCCAGCACCTCGCGGAAGCGCAGCACGTCCTCGATGTCGACGGAGGCGATCCTGCGGCGCAGCTCGTCCTCGCCGGGGTTTCCGGTGCGCCGCAGCACGAACGTGCCGCCGTACCGGCCGCGCCTGCTCTCCACCAGGCCCTGGTCCTGGAGGACCTTCAGCACCTCGCGCAGGGTGACCCGGCTGATCCCCAGCAGCTCGGCGAGATCACGCTCGGCCGGCAGCCGCCCGCCGCCCGGCACCAGCCCGAGCCGGATCACCTGGAGTATCTGCTCCAGCGCCTCCTCGAAGCCGTTCCCCGCCCGGACGGGCCGCAGTACGGGCATCAGGCGGTCGATGAACTCGCTTTCCCCGGCCACGCCCCGTTCCCCTTCCAGGCTGACGGCCGACCGCCCACGGCCGCGCCATCAATGGTTGAGCATCACACCTTGAGCTCACCCTAAGTCTTCCGTCCGGCCCGGTGCGGGGCGTCCCCGGACGTACCGGTCACCGCCCGAGGACGAATCGGACAGTCGGACAATCGACGGCCGGTGCCGGTGGCCGAACCCTAGAGTGTGGGGATGAGCAACGCGACACCACCCGGCTGGTATCCGGACGCCACGGCACCGGGCACCGACCGCTGGTGGGACGGCACCGCGTGGACCGCGCACACCCGTCCGGCCGCCGCGCCCCGGGCGTTCGGCCCGCCGGAACCGGTCGCCACCGCGCCCCAGGACCTCCGCCTCCCCGGGCCGGCCACCGCCGCGCCCCAGGACTTCCGCCTCCCCGGGCCGGCCACCGCCGCGGCCGGCCGCGGCGCCACCCCTGCCGGCCGCGGCGCCACCCGGATCGTCGCGCTCGCCGTGGCCGGGCTGATCGTCGTCGGCGCCGCCGTCACCGGAGCCGTCCTGCTCGGCAGGGACGACGACGGCAAGCGGCCCGAGGCCGGACCGGGCGGCTCCGGGACGCCCGCCGTCATCGTGACGGACACCCCGTCGCCCACCGGCTCACCGGCCGAGGACGACCCGAAGGTCCTCATCGACCAGCTCAACGGCATCACCCTGCCGATCCCCGACGGCTGGGAGAAGCCCGACCACACGGTCGAATCGGTGCTCACCATGCGCACCGTCAACTCCTACGAATGCCCCGGCAGTTCCTCCGACTTCTGCTACCACGGCACCGTGACCAGCCGCATCGCGAACGCCACCGACATCACCTCGGCCGAGGAACTCGCCAAGCACGACATCGCCACCGCCGCCGACGGCGCCTACGAGAAGAACATCGTCGGCAGCCGGATCCACGGCGGCATCATGTCCCACAAGGTGCTCGACTCCGCGTCCGTGAGCGTCGCCGGAAGGGCCGGCTACCAGGTGCGCTGGCGGGTCGAAACGGGCAAGGGGCCCGGCGGTTACGTGCAGTCGCTCGTCTTCCCGTCCACGATCGGCACCGAGTCGCTGATCATCGTGCGCTACGCCTTCGACGCGGGCCCCGACGGACCGCCGCTCTCGCTCATGGACACCATCACCAAGGCGATCCGGCCGATCGGCGACAGCGCCACGAGCGGCGGCGCGGGCAGCTCGATCGCCCCCTGACACGGGCCGCCCGGCTCAGAGGAACGTACGGCCCTCGCCCCGGTACGTCGGCACCGTCGCGGTGATCCGGTCGCCCTCGATCAGCTGCAACTCGTCGAAGCGCTCACACAGTTCACCGGCCTTCGCGTGCCGGAACCACACCTTGTCGCCGATCAGCAGATCGTCGGCCGGGGCGCCGAGCAGCGGGGTCTGCACCTCGCCGGGCCCCTCCTGCGGGTCGTAGCGCAGCCCCTCCGGCAGATACGGGACGGGCAGCCGGTCCGGGCCCGCCGGACCGGACGCCGGATAGCCGCCACCGAGAACCGTCACCACGCCCACACCGGGCCGACGCACCACGGGATGGGCGAACAGCGCCGCCGGACGGGCCGTGAACGACGTGTAGTTGTCGAACAGCCTCGGTACGTAGAGCCCCGACCCGGCCGCGATCTCGGTCACCGCGCGCTCGGCCGCCGTGTGCTGCACACTGCCCGTGCCGCCGCCGTTGACGAACTCCAGGTCCGGCGCCACCGCCCTTACCGCACGCACGACTTCGGCCCGCCGGACGGCCAGCTCCCTGCGGCCCGCGGCCTGCATCAGCCGGACCGCCCGGGAGCGCAGCGGCCTGCCCGCGACGGAATCCCCGACCCCGGCGATATGACCCTCGTAGGCCATCAGACCCACCAGCCGGAACCCCGGCCGCCGAGCCACCGAGCGTGCCAGCTCCGCCAGTTGGGCGGGGGAGCGGAGCGGGGAACGCAGGGCGCCGACCCTGACCCGGCCGCCGAGCAGCCGCAGCGAGGTGTCCAGCTCCAGGCAGACCCGGATCTCCTCGCCGCCACCCGCCCGCGCCGCGTCGATCAGCTCCAGCTGCGCGTGGTCGTCGACCATCACCGTCACCGCGGCGGCCAGCTTCGGATCGGCGGCCAGCTCGGCGAGGGCGGCCCGGTCGGCCGTCGGATAGGCGAGCAGCACGTCCTCGAACCCGGCCCGCGCCAGCCACAGCGACTCCGCCAGCGTGAACGACATGATCCCGGCGAACCCGGGCCGGGCGAGCACCCGTTCCAGCAGCGCGCGGCAGCGCACCGACTTGCTCGCCACCCGGATCGGCTTCCCGGCCGCCCGGCGGACGAGGTCGTCGGCATTGGTGTCGAACGCGTCGAGATCGACGACGGCGATCGGGGCGTCCAGATGGGCGGTGGCCCGGTCGTATCGGGTTCGGTCAGTGGCACGGGCAGTCATGGCCGCAGCTTGCCAGACGTCCGTACCGCTGGGTAGGGGGACGATCTGCGCAGATCGTCCGGGACGGGAGGCCGCCCGCTCCCGCCGGGGCCTTTCCACCCCGTAGAGTGACGGCACGCGGCAACCAACGGGCCTGCCTGTTACGTCGATCCGCGCACGGTACGGAACGGGACCAGGGGGGCGGATGAGTACCGAGGCGCAGCGCGCTCATGTCCCGCCCCGCCCCACGACCCCGCCGTCTACGCCCCCGGCAGCTCCGGCGCAGGGCCCCGTGCCGGCTCCCACGACTCCGGCGGGCGCACCCGATCCCACGAGCCGCAGCACACCACCGTCCACGACGGCCGTCCCGCCGGTGGAGACCACGGCCCGACTGCGCCCGGTGCCCC
>NZ_JBCEWQ010000093.1:0-33503 GCF_038448545.1 Streptomyces sp. CLV115 | reverse complement strand
TGCCCGAGGGGCATGCCGGGCGACCCGGGACCGGCGTTTTTGGACGGTCGGCTTTTCTGGATGTCTCCGGGCGGTCAACGCACCCGGACGCGCACGGTGTGCGTGGCGCCCCGGCTCTTGCTCAGGTCACCGAAGGTCACGGTGGTCACCGCCGAACCGGTCCGGACACCGGTGACGCTCTCCGCCTTGGACAGCACCGACTTGACGTGCCGCTGCCAGGTGAGGGTCAGGCCAGTGACGGTGCGGGACGGGTCGGAGACACTGATCGTGGCGGTGCCGTCGCGCTTCTCGTGGATCTGTACGCAGACCGGGGCGCTCGCCGTGACCTTGCCCGCCGTGCCCGCCGCCCAGAAGTTGATGCCGGTGAAGCCGAGGGAGGGAACGCTGATGCCGGTGCGTCCGGCGTCATTGGCGAGGATCCGCAGCCAGCCGGTGTCCGCGGCGCGGGCGGCGGTGCGCTTGCTGCTCGCGCCCGGCAGCATGATGTAGGCGTAGGAACTGTCCGCCGGGTCGGTGCCGTGGTCCTGCCACAGGGTCATGTAGCGGCGGGTCTCGGCCGTGCCGGTCCCGCCGTCGTTGATGTCCTTCCAGGCGCCGGTGCGTTCCTCGCGCAGTGCACGCAGTTCGGTGCCGCCGGGGAAGACGTAGCCGGCGTGCCCGTCGAGGTGGGCCCAGGTGGTCCGGCGGGTGGTGGTCCAGCCCTGGGTGGTGGGCTGGGCCCTGCCGTCGAGCAGCAGCCGCGGTGTGCCGCTCGTGCCGAGGCAGCGGTTGTCGACGACCGTCTCGACGCCCGCGCCGTCGGCGGAGGTGATGCCGGAGCCGAGACAGACCACGCAGTCGTCGAGCCAGAACCACGACTTGCGGGCGTGCATCGTGCTCGCCAGGCCCTGGAGGTGCTGGCCGGTGGTGCCGAACTCGCCGTCGCCGGTGCCGCCGACCCACTTCGTGCCCGGCTTCGGGTTGGCCCAGGCGCCGCCCTCCCCGTCGGCGAGCTTCTTCCGGGAGACGGTGGTGCCGGGCAGCCGGTACGGGTCGACGGTCGGCCAGTACGCGTCCGAGTACTGATCGAGACCCGTGCCGTCGCCCCACCACTGCAGCCAGCCCGCGCCGGTGTGCCAGCCGCGCTTGTTCTCCCCGTTGCCGAACTCGTAGTGCGCGATCCGCTCGGAGGCCATCGAGAGACCGGCGCCCCAGCCGCGGCGGCGGTGGGTGGCCCGGTCCATGTTGTGGAAGACCCGGTGCGCGGACGGCTCCGGGGACGCGGTGACGGCCGAGTCGTCCAACAGGGCCTGCAACCGAGCGGTGTTGACCAGGCTCAGCGACCCGGCCCTGAGGGCGGGGGCGTAGTGGTCGCGCTGCAGCCAGCCCTTGACCATGGCGCGCCAGCGGGCGTTCTCCTCGGGGCCGGCGCCCATGCCGAGCAGCACGATGGAGGCCATCACGCCGTGGGCGCGGGTGTGGTCGCTGGAGCCGACGCGGGTGATTCCGCGGCCGGAGACGTTGTCCATCATCAGGCCGTCGTAGATGAACGGGGCGATGGCCGCGTCGATCGTGTCGAGGAACTGCCGGCTGCCCGGATCGGTGATCTCCCAGGTCGAGCCGCGCAGCAGGGCGAAGAGCCTGCCGAGACCGTCGTTGAGGACCGCGCCGTAACCACCGATGTACGGGATGGAGGTGTGCTGGACGAACGAGCCGTCCGGGTAGAAGCCGTCGCCGGTCGTGACGTACGGGAAGACCGGCGAGAGCGCGGCGACCGCGAGCGCGATCTTGGCGGTACTGGCGCCGACGATGCCGCGCAGGATCATGCCGCGGCACAGGTCGACGCGGTTGGCGCCGGTGCTGGTGCCGGTGTACGAGCCGACGGCGGAGTCGGGCAGGAACTTGTCCACGGCATTGCAGTAGTTGGCACGTTGGGCGTCCGACAGGGCGTCGTACAGCAGCACGCAGGTGTCCATGAGGGCCTGCGGCGCGCCGATCTGCCAGTTCCACCAGTTCCCGTAACGGGCCGTCGACTCGTTGAAGACATCGGCGTACAGGTGGTCGAGGCCGGTGATGACCGCGTCCCTGAGGCCGGTGTCGCCGGTGAGCCCGGTGCCGGGCTGGGAGTACGCCTCCGCCATGGTGCGCAGCCGGTTGTAACTGGTGTTCATGTTGGCGGAGAAGCCGAACGACTCGGTGTCGGTGTCCGGGTCGGGGTCGAGATGGACCAGGTCCGGCCAGACGGAGCCGCGTGCCGGCGCCATCGTGGAACGGAAACCGCTTGCCTGGGTACCGAGGTCGGCGAGCTTGGACTTGAAGGGCTCGGCGGTCGGGCTGAAGCCGGTTCCCAGGTACAGATCGCGCCACTTCGCACGGAGGGCGGCAAACTCGTCGGCGGCGTCGGCAGCGGTGGTGGAGGCGGCGGAAGCCGGGAGGGCGGCGGGGCCGGAGGCGGACGCGGCGGTCGGGAGACCGAGGGCGAGCGCCGCACCGCCGCCCGTGGCCAGCAGTGCACGACGGGACCAGGCAGTTGTCATCGAAGCTCCGGGGGAGAGTGAGCCAGTGCAGGAATGCCAGCGTGGTAAGCGTTTTCTAACATGGGGGCGTCGGGGGACTCAAGGGGTCGCCCGGGTCGCTGTCGGGCCCGCCGGGAGCGGGTGCGCCCGGGGCCGTCCGTGCCGGTGGCGGACGACCGGTGGGCGGGGCATGGCCGGGTGCCGGTAACCGGCCGCCGGTGTACGGGAGTTCGGTTCGACGCCACGGAGACGGCGAGCGGTTGCGGAGGGCGGTGGGCGGGTCCGGGGGCGGCGAACCGTTGAGAAGGTGATGAACCGTTACCAAGGCGGCAGGTGATCGTGAAGGTGATGAACCGTTACCGAAGTGGCGAACCTCTACGAAGGTGACGAACCTTTACCGGGGCGGCGGACCGTCGTGAAGACGGCGTCCTGTCACCGGGGCGGCGGACCGTCGTGAAGGCGGCGTCCTGTCATCGGGGCGGCGAACCGTCGCGAAGGCGGCATCCCGTCACCGGAGCGGCGGCCCGAACCGGGCCTGCGGACGGATCAGCCGTTCCGCGTGCCGGGCTCCTCCGGCGCGTCCGGGATCGGCTGCTCGGCCCAGATCGTCTTGCCGCGCCGGGTGTAACGGCTGCCCCAGCGCGTGGTGAGCTGCGCGACCAGATACAGGCCGCGGCCGCCCTCGTCCGTGAGCAGGGCCCGGCGCATGCGGGGCTGGGTGGCGCTGGGGTCGGAGACCTCGCAGGTCAGCTGACCCGCGCGGATCAGCCGAACCTCGACCGGGCCGCCGGCGTGCCGGATGGCGTTGGTGGCCAGCTCGCTCAACACCAGCTCGGTGGTGAAGACGAGCTCCTCCAGCCCCCAGGCGCGCAGCTGCTGTGCCGCGTCCTGCCTGAGCCGGGCGACGGCGGCCGGGTCGGCGGCCACCGGCCAGACGGCCGTGTTGCCGGCCGGTACCGCATGGGTGCGGGCGAGCAACAGGGTCACGTCGTCGGCGAGTTGATGCGCGGGCCGGGCGGAGATGATCTCCTTGCCGAGCTCGCGCAACGGGGCGGTGGTGGCGCCGGGGCGGGCCAGCCGACGGCTCAGCTCCGCCATGCCCTCGTCGAGGTCGCTGTCGCGTCCCTCGATCAGCCCGTCGGTGTAGAGCGCGAGCAGGCTGCCGGGCGCCAGTTCCACCTCGGTCACCTCGAAGGGCAGACCGTTGACGCCCAGCGGCGGTCCGGGATTGAGGGGCACGTACGAGACGGTTCCGTCCGGATCCACGACGGCGGGCGGGGGGTGTCCGGCGGAGACCATCGCGCAGCGCCGGGCGACCGGGTCGTAGACGGCGTACAGGCAGGTGGCGCCGACCGGGTCGGACCGGAGACCGCCGGTTTCCCGGTCTTCGTCCGGCCGGGTGACGGGGCTGGGCCGATCGGGCCCGTCGTGCCGGTCGGGCCCGTCGTGCCGGCCGGGTTCGTCGTGCCGGCTGGGTTCGTCGTGCTGGTCGGGCCCGTCGTGCTGGTCGGTTCCGTCGTGCTGGCCGGGTTCGTCGCGGAGCTGGGAGACCAGGTCGTCGAGGTGGACCATCAGCTCGTCCGGCTCCAGATCGAGGTCGGCGAGGGTGCGGACGGCGGTACGAAGCCGCCCCATGGTGGCGGTGGCTCCCAGTCCGTGGCCGACCACGTCCCCGGCGACCAGGGCGACCCGCGCGGAGGACAGCGGGATCACGTCGAACCAGTCGCCGCCGACGCCGGTTGCGGTGTCGGCCGGCAGATAGAAGCCGGAGGTGGTCACGGCGACGGTCTCGGCCTGTGCGGGCGGCAGCAGACTGCGTTGCAGGCCGACGGCGGCCCGGTGTTCCCGGGTGTAGCGGCGGGCGTTGTCCAGGGCGAGGGCCGCGCGGGCGGCGATCTCGCACAGGAGGTCCAGGTCGGCCGGTGCGTAGTCGGGCCGGTCGGGGCCGCGCCGTACGGTCACCCGGCCCAGGAAGCTGCCCCGGGCCCGCAGCGGGGCGGTCATCGACGAGGGGGAGCCGCCGAGGGACGGGGCGGAGCCGGCATCGGCCGGGACCACGGTGCCGGTCGGCACCTCCTCGGCCCGCTCCCCGGCCGCCGCGGTCCGCCGGAGCGGCACCGTGCCGTCCTCGCCGGGAGCCGGTTCCTCGCCCGTGAACACCGCCGGCGCGATCTCCACCACGGCGAGGTCGGCCAGTCCGGGCACCAGTACGGCGGCCAGCTCCTCACCGGTGCCGGTGACGGACAGCGATCCGCCGACGGCCGCGGTGGCGTGATGCAGGATCGCCAGGCGCTCGTCGGAACGGCGCTGCTCGGTGACGTCCGTGAACAGCGCGGTGACGCCGAAGACCTGCCCGTCCGGTGCCTGGAGCCGGAACGCCGAGACGGCCATCACCACCCCGCCGCCCGGATCCTCGATGGTCCGTACGGTGTCCTCCGCCAGGATCAGCGGCCGGCCGGTCCGCAGCACCTCGCGCAGCCGCCGCTCGATCGCCGCCGCGTCCGCTTCCTGGAGGAAGTCCCCCAGGCGCCGGTTGCGCAGGTCGGGCGGGAGGCCGGTGTACGGCAGCAGATGGGTGTTGGTCCTGACCAGCCGCAGCTCCGCGTCGAACACGGCGAGACCCAGCCGGTCCTGGAGGAAGAGTTCCCGGGTGAACGCCTGGTCCTGCTGCCACCGGGCGACCTTCCCGGCGGGCGCCCCGAGCACGAAGTACCGGGCCGGGCCCCCGGCCCCCTCGGCTCCGGCACCGTTCTCGGGCCCCGCCAGCGGGAAGACCTGGAAGACGACGGTCAGCGCCTCGCCCCGGCCGGTACGCACCACCGCCTCGCCCGACCAGCCGCCCACCGGCCGCCCGCCCGGCGGTCCGGGCAGTCCGGCCGGATCCGCGAGCAGCTTCCGGGCGGGCCGGCCGCAGACACGGTCGGCGGGGAGCGAGAGGAGCTCCTGCGCCGCGGGCGTCCAGCCGATGACCACCCCGTCCGCATCGAGCAGGGCCCCGGCCGCGCTGTCCGCGAACGGGAGCCCGCTGTGCCCGGGGGTGCCCGGAAGGGTCTTGCGGTCCACCTCGTGCTCAGCTCCCTCTCACCGCCTGCCGACGGTCCCGCGCCGGGTCCACGGACGTCTCCATCATCCCTCCGCGGGCGTCGGCCGCCAGTCCCGGCGGCCGTCCGCCCGGGCGCGCCCGGCCGGACGGGTTGCGGACGGGACTCATGGACCGGTCCGTGGTGGGGCACTATTTCGTTCGGCCCTCCGTTCAGTCCTCCGTTCGGTCCTCCGCTCAGTCACTCCGCGGGAAGGTTCAGCATTTTGTCCGATCGCACCGATGGAAGCCGCGGTTCTCTGCTGGCGGTGAGCGACCTCCACGTGGGCATGGCGGAGAACCGTCCCCTCGTCGAGTCGTTGCGGCCCGGTACGGACGAGGACTGGCTGATCGTCGCCGGTGATGTCGCCGAGCGGATCGCGGACGTGGAGTGGGCGCTGCGGCTGCTCGCGGACCGGTTCTCACGGGTCGTCTGGGCCCCGGGGAACCACGAGTTGTGGACGCCCGAGCACGATCCGGTCCGACTGCGGGGCCAGGAGCGGTACGAGCACCTGGTCGAGCTCTGCCGGAGCCTGGGGGTGGACACTCCGGAGGACCCGTACCCGCTGTGGCCCGGCCCCGACGGTCCGGTGGCCGTCGCTCCGGTGTTCCTGCTGTACGACTACAGCTTCCGGGCGCCGGGCACGACGACCAAGGAGGAGTCCCTGGCGTACGCGCACCGGACGGGGGTGGTGTGCACCGACGAGTTCCTGCTGCACCCGGACCCGTACCCGAGCCGCGACGCCTGGTGCCGGGCGCGGGTGGCCCGGACGCAGGAGCGCCTGGCGGCGCACGATCCGGGGATCCCGCTGGTCATCGCCGGCCACTGGCCACTGGTGCGGGAACCGATGGACGTCCTGTGGTACCCCGAGTTCGCCCAGTGGTGCGGTACCGGGCTCACCGCCGACTGGCACCGGCGGTTCAACGTGGCGGCGGTGGTCTACGGACATCTGCACATACCCCGGACGACCTGGTACGACGGGGTGCGCTTCGAGGAGGTCTCGATCGGATACCCGAGGGAGTGGCGCAAGCGCGGCCACCCCAGGGGCCTGCTGCGGCGGATCCTTCCGTACGACGGCCGGGGCGGCGCCGACGCGCACGACGCCACCGGGCAGGGGCCCGTCAGCGATGGCCCAGCACGTTGACGACCTGACCGTTCGGGTCGCGGACGAAGAAGCGGCGTACGCCCCATTCCTCGTCGCGCAGCGGGTAGACGATCTCCGCGCCGCTCTCCCGCATGGCTGCGTGCACCGCGTCCACGTCCTCCACCTCGATGCTCAGGTCTGGCGTGACCGGGGCGGTCGCGTCGGGCCCCATGACGCTGAGCTGGGCCGTGGGGTCGGACGCGGAGGCGAGCGTCATGATCCAGCCGTGGTTCATGACCTCCCGCAGGCCCAGCCGGCCGTAGAACTCCGCGGTCCGCTCCATCCCTTCGGCGGTGGGCCCAGCGGTGGTACGGATGTTGGGGACGACTCTGCGGACGGACATCGGCAACTCCTGTCGCGGGACTGGCTCCTTGCCGCCCGGCACCGGTTGACCCGACGCGGGTCAGATGACCGGCGGCCGTCCCAGTTTCGTCATCTGCCACACCGTGCGCCACCGCATCGGCTGCCTTCGCCCGCACGGGGTACGGACGCCCTCGGCGAAGCCGCCGGCCCAGGCGCGCAGCCCCGTCGCCGACCGGGTGCGGGCCACGGTGAGCAGGGTCCAGGTGCCCAGGTAGGCGGGGACCAGGGGGAGGGGAAGGTTCCGGCGGGCCAGCCAGACCCGGTTGCGGGCCGTCATCCGGTAGTAGACGGAGTGCCTGGCCGGGGAGGTCCTGGGGTGCTGGAGCAGCAGATCGGGCTCGTAGAGGATCTTCCAGCCCGCGTCGAGCGCCCGCCAGGACAGGTCCGTCTCCTCGTGTTCTCCTCCCACGGAGCGCTACACATGCGGCTTGACGTGGGATGACACGTCACAGGCACGTATGGGAGGCGGAGAAGGGCGACATCGCGCGACGTTTACCCGCGTCAAATGAGCGTCACGGTCGAGACCGGCCTGATTTGCCGAAGCAGCCACTGTCGCCAGAAGGCTGGGCCTACGACAGCGCGACAGGGTGGCCCGCCGACTGGCGCGAGGCAACACCGAAAGTGTCCTTGATCGGCCGGACCAGTCCCACACCCGGTAGCAGGCGGCCCGCCACCGGTCTCAGCGAAGATGTGGAGCTACGCGACCAACAACCGGCGAAGTCCACGAGACGCGGCCTACAGCGCCAAGTTCGCCTCAGCTTCTTCGGCTTTCCGTCACCAGTTTCGATGGTCCTCCACGAGGTTGGCGATGAGCGCGAGCAGCGCGTCGGCCCGGGAACGGTCCTCGTGCTGAGTGTGCAGGGCCTGGTCTGCGGCCCTGAGCCGGGCCAGGGCGGCCGGTTCGCCGTCCATCACGTCGTCGATCAGCGGCTCAGTGATCAGGTCCAGGCACTCGGTGAGCAGCCGCCGGGTAGCGGGGAACGGTGGGTTGGGGGTGGGGGCTGCGAACGCCTGAGTCAGGTAGCGTGCCGGATCCGTGAGACTCCAGCCGACGACGGTGCCGTGCTGGACGAGGAGGGCCACATCGGGGGCAATGCCGATGCGGGCCTCCAGCGGCTCGTTGAGGACGTCGCGGTCGCGCAGACCGGTCAGCAAGGTGTCCCCGGGAGTGCGGCACAGCACCTCGCACACCTCCAGCCGGAAGTCCCGGACCTCGTCCGCGCGGAACCCACCCGGGCGTACTGCGGGCAAGGGGATGACGCGGGCGGTGTCCTCGACGGAAACGGACTCCGCCGGCATTTGGAACTCGGCACCGGCCAGTCTCCGGCTGTCCGGGTCGAACCGGAGAACGTCGGACGTATCCCACAACCGTTCCTGACTGCCGAAAGTGGCCAGGAGGAACCGCTCACGTTCCTTCACGTTCGCGTAGTGAGCGATGTCCACGGAGTTGCCCGAGAAACGGGGAACGATGGTCAGCGGATCGGCTGTCACCGTCGCGTGCCAGTCGTTGCCGAAGGTCAATCTCATGGTCGCTTTTCCCTCATTCGTTCCGCGGGGGGCATGAATCCGCCGTTGCCCGGAATCCTTCCCTCCACGATGTCCCTGTCGGTGACCGGCGCACCCGGGTCCGTGGCCTTGCCGCCCAGCGCGTTCGCCCCGGACAAGCCCTTGGTGCCCGACGGGCCGTACGCCGTGATGGCCTGGCCGGCTTGGGAACCCGGCCCATGGGTCACGACGACGTCCTCGCCCTGCCGGAAGATGAGTTTTCCGGCGGTGCCCGACGACTGGTACACCGCGTCCGAGTTCTTGAGGATCTCCAGGACCTTTTCGTCGCTGAAGTTGTGCCTCTCGTCTCCGTGGTACTTGCGGTGCTTGCGGAGCGTGCCGTCCTGTGCCCTTTCCCTGACGCCGTCCGCGGCCTTCAGGGCTTTCTCCCTGGCTTTCTCTTGCCTGGCCTGCTCGGCCCTTTCCTCCTCCGTGCAGGACTTCCGGCCCAGCGGATCGCACCCCGCGTAGGGGTTGTCCACGTAGCCGACGGGATTCGGTGCAGGAGCCAGCCCCAGCGGGTCCGGGGAAGTGTAGCGGCCGGTCTCGGGGTCATAATGGCGGAAGCAGTTGTAGTGGAGCCCGGTCTCGGGGTCGAAGTACTGTCCGGGGAAGCGCAGCGGAATGTACGCGCTGCTGTCCCGGGCCCAGGCCGTGGTGCCCCACAGGGTGCTCCGGCCGCGCCAGGCGATGGCACCCGACTCGTCGATCAGCTCGGTCGGAGTGCCGATAAGGTCGGTTGCGATTGCCGTCGTTCGTGGTGAGTTTCAGGTGGTAGCCACCGTGGTGCACGATCGACGTCGGGGCGCCTGTCTCGTCGTACTCGAAGGTGATCCACCGGTTGTTGCGGTCGTCGATCTGGGCCAGGAGTGCCAGCTCGCCGTTGGGCTGGTCGACGAAGTGCCGGACCTGGCCGGTCTCCGGGTCGGTGACGGTGTAGCCGTCGTCCACCCGGTCCAAAGGCCAGCGCCGACCATGCGTGGGCATGACGGGAACGCCGGGCGCTGGATGCAGATAGGCCAGCAGTCACCCCCGAATCCTCACCGGAGACCTCGGGCGTTCGCTTCGCGTGGCCGGAGCCATCGGCGCCGCCCCGGATACGGCATGACCTCAGAGTCGTTGGACTACGGGACAGCCCTTAGCATCGGCACTCTGCCGACCACTGGAGTTTGTTGCTATGTCGTTGCCGCGTATCGGAGTTGTCATCGTGACCATGGGAACCCGCCCACGGGAGCTGGAGGCTCTACTCGCTTCGGTGGAGAAGCAGGATGTCCCTGCGGCACGGGTGGTTCTGGTGGGCAATGCAACACCCCTCACCGAGGTCACGACGGACGCGACCAAGATCCCGTTGGAAGAGAATCTGGGCTGCCCCGGTGGTCGCAACGTCGGGCTTGAGATGTTGCGCGATTCGGACGACGTCGACGTCGTCATCGAACTGGACGACGATGGCCTGCTCATCGCCGACGACGTCTTCCGTAAGGTCCAGCAACTGTTCGCAGAAGACTCGAAGCTGGGAATCATCGGATTCAGGGTTGCTGACGAGCACGGGCACACCGAGCGACGCTGGGTGCCCCGGCTGCGGGCCGACGATCCGATGCGCCGCGGTCTTGTGACCGCCTTCCTCGGCGGTGGACATGCCTTCTCGATGCCCATGCTCCGGCAGACCGGCTTGTGGGCGGGGGAGTTCTTCTTCGGGCACGAAGAGTCCGATCTGGCATGGCGTGCGCTCGATGAGGGATGGAAGATCCTGTACGAACCCGATCTCGTCCTTCAACACCCGAAGACCTCGCCGGCCCGGCACGCGGTCTACTACCGGTTCACCGCCCGTAACCGGGTCTGGCTGGCCCGCCGTCGGCTTCCAGTCCTCTTGATTCCGGTCTACCTCGGTGTGTGGATCCTGCTCACCACGGCGCGGACCCGGTCCCTTATGGGCCTGAAGGCGTGGTGGGGCGGATTCTTCGAGGGCGTACGGACGTCGTGCGGCCCGCGTAAGCCGATGAAGTGGCACACAGTATGGCGTATGACCCGGTTGGGGCGCCCGCCGATCCTCTGAAGCTCATCGCCCAGACCTCAGCCGTCCGTGGAGGAGCGCGAGCTGTTCGTGAGACGGGCCGAGTGCGTTCCCGTCCGCAGGGGGCTGGGAGTGGTTGTTGTCCCGGGCTGCGGCGCCGGTTCGTCAGTGTGTGGTGATCCGCAGCCAGTGCGCGGAGCTGCTGTTTGAGGGTGGTGCTCTCGGTGGTCAGCCGCTGGACTGCATCTACGGGGAAGCCGAGCTTGAGGTCGCGGATGCGGGCCATGAGTTCACCGATGTGCCGACGCCGGGCCTGGATCTTTGCCGCCGACTGGCTCAGTCCCTCCTCGACGTTCAGCGCGCGTTCGCGCCAGGACGCGGCCACCGCTTCGGTGGTCACCTGCCTGCTGTGCGCCTGACGGCCCTCGGCGTGAGCCGCAGCCTCGGTGACCAGCTGCCGGACGATGCGTGGTTCGGACACGGTCGGCACTCATGCCCCGGGATCCTTCGGCGGGGCATGGTGCCGGGGCCTGCCGCTACGGGCCGGGCGGGGTCCGCGGACGTGCCGCGACGCGTCGCACATGCCCGGCGAAGACGGCCGCCGCGTCGGGGGTCAGGGTGCGCAGGGCCACCATCGCGGTCACGATGACGTCGCAGAGTTCGGCCTCCACGTCCTGCCAGGAGTGGGTGGCACCCTTGCGCGGGTTCTGGCCGGTGGCCCCGATGACGGCCTGGGCGACCTCTCCCACCTCCTCCGACAGCTTCAGCATCCGCAGCAGCAGATCCTGCTCGGGCGGGATGCCGGTCTCCGCTTCGAGCCAGTCGTGCAGCTCGTCGATGGCCGTCCAGGTGTCGTGATCCCGGTCGGGACACGGGGCCGGGCGGCCGGCCGCGTGGTCGGCCGGGCCGGGGGCGCGGGTGCTCTGCTGGTCCATGGAGCCAGCCTGCCAGTCGGCCATCGCACGCCGGGCGTGGGTGTACGACCCCTCAGCCGTCGATGCGGGCCCCCGTACCGCTCACCCGCACCCGGGCGTCGTCCGCCCGCAGCTCTACCGTGAGCGTGCCGGGGCGGCCCATGTCCTCGCCCTGGTGGAGGGTGAGGACGGCGGTGCCGGGGACGAGGGACCGGTCGCGCAGATAGGCGCCGAACGCGGCGGCGGCCGCGCCCGTGGCGGGATCCTCGACGACGCCGCCGACCGGGAACGGGTTGCGGACGTGGAAGACGTCCGGCGCCTGCCGCCAGACCAGTTGCAGGGTCGTCAGGTCCAGCCGGTGCATCAGCGCTTCGAGGCGCGCGAAGTCGTAGGAGAGGCCGGCGAGGCGTTCCCGGGTCGCGGCGGCCAGCACCAGGTGGCGGGCGCCCGCGAAGGCGATCCGGGGCGGCAGCGCCGGGTCGAGGTCGGCGGCCGGCCAGTCCAGGGCGGCGAGCGCCTCGGCCAGGTCCTCGGGGGCGATGTCCAGGACGCTCGGTTCGACGCTGGTGAGCGTGGCGCGCAGCTCGGCGCCCTCTTGGGTGACGGTGACCGGGACCGTGCCCGCGGCCGTACGGAACACCAGATCGCCGGGGCCGTCGCGCTCGGCCAGCGCGAGGGCCGTCGCCACGGTGGCGTGGCCGCAGAACGGGACCTCGGCCTTCGGGCTGAAGTAGCGGACGGTGTACTCCCGCGCCCCCGCCTGGCCCGGCCCGCTCCGTCCGGTCAGGAACGCCGACTCGCTGTACCCCAGCTCCGCCGCGACGGCGAGCATCGCGGCATCGTCGAGCCCGGAGGCGTCGAGGACGACTCCAGCAGGGTTGCCGCCCTCGGGATCGGCGGAGAACGCGGTGTAGCGGAGGACCTCGGTACCTGAATGTCGGCTCATACCGCACGTCAACCCTGTCGCGGCCCGGCTCATTCCCGTTCCGCTACGGCTGGCCCGGCCGTAGCGGAACGGCCCCGGGCACCGGCTCAGTGGCAGTTCTTGGTGCCCTTGCCGGTCTTCGTCCAGGAGCAGGAGTCCTGGAGCTTGCCGTTCGGCTTGATCAGCCGGGCCTTGTCGCCGGTGTTGTTCCAGACGTACGAACCGCGGTTCCAGTACACGTTGCCCGACGCGTTCCTGCCCTTGCCGGTGTGGACCTTGACCGTCTTGCCCGCGGCGATGGTGTAGCTGCCGAAGGTGTACGTGTAGCCGGTGTTGTCCTTGAGCTTGTAGCCCTTGAGCTGGAGCTTCGACTTGCCGTAGTTGTGGATGTCCACCCACTCGGCGTTCAGCGACGTGTTGCTGCGGTTGTCCTTGCCGGGGCTGTCGTACTGGATCTTCCCGAGGTGCAGCCCGCCCTGGTGCGCGGCGGCGGAGGCGGGGGCCGCGACGAGCAGCGAGCCGGCCAGGGCGGTGGCGGCGGCCAGGGCGAGGGGAGCCGCGGTACGTATGCGCATGTTGTGTTCCTTGTGTGGAGTTCCGGTGAAGGAGTGTCAGCATAAGGGCAGCGCAAGGCGTTGCGGTACGCGGGTGCTCGTTCCGCCCGGAGTCCGTTCGGACGGTGACAACCGCCCCGGCCGGGCGGCGTGTTGGAGGCGGCTCCGCCGGCCGCGCCCCCGTCAGCCGCGTCCCACGTACGGCATCGCCGTCGCCAGTACCGTCGCGAACTGCATGTTCGCCTCCAGGGGCAGCTCGGCCATGTGGAGCACCGTCCGCGCCACGTCCGCCGCCGCCATCACCGGCTCGACCGCGAGTTCGCCGTTGGCCTGGAGAACGCCGGTCCGCATCTGTTCGGTCATGTCCGTGGCCGCGTTGCCGATGTCGATCTGCCCGCAGGCGATCCGGTACGGGCGCCCGTCCAGTGACAGCGACTTCGTCAGCCCGGTCATGGCGTGCTTGGTCGTGGTGTAGGCGACCGAGTGGGGACGCGGCGCATGGGCCGAGATCGAGCCGTTGTTGATGATCCGGCCCCCCTGTGGGTCCTGTTCCTTCATCAGCCGGTACGCCGCCTGCGCGCACAGGAACGCACCCGTCACGTTCACGTCCACCACCGCTCGCCAGTCCGCCACCGCGAGGTCCTCCACGGGGACGGAACGCGGGCCGAACGTACCCGCGTTGTTGAAGAGCAGATCGAGGCGGCCGAAGCACTCCCGTACCGACGAGAAGAGCGCGGTCACGTCCTCGGGGCGGGACACATCGGCGGGGACGGTGATCACCCGGGCGTTCTCGCCGGCCAGCGCGGCCGTCGCGGCGAGCGGCTCGGGCCGTCGCCCCGCGAGCGCCACCGACCAGCCGGCCCCGGTCAGGGCGAGCGCCACCGCGCGGCCGATGCCGGAACCCGCGCCCGTCACGACCGCCGTCTTCGGATCGGAGTTCAACACTTTGTTGCTCATGGGGCCGCAGCGTACGCCCTGCCGCCCCGGCGACACATGAGGCCGCACGGGGCCAAGACGGCACGTACGGCGGCGCGTTCGCGGCCCGCCCGGCCGGTGGGGCCGATCGCCGGCCCGTCACGGATGCGCGCTTTGTCCCCGTGAACCCAGTGCTGCCGCATTCCTCATCCACCCGACGCCCGAGCGACGCGAACACGACAGCCGCCCGATGCGCGGGACCGGTGGACTGCCGTAGTACATCACCAGCCAGGGGAGCGACAGATGACACACTCATCGCACCAGCAGGAGATGCGCGACGCGGCCGGGCAGGTCGGCCGCCGCCGTTTCCTCACCGTCACCGGAGCCGCAGCCGCGCTCGCCTTCTCGGTCAACCTGCCCGCCGCGGGCACCGCGAGCGCCGCCGAGCTGGACGCGAAGAAGATCACCGACGACCCGTTCACCCTCGGCGTCGCCTCCGGTGACCCGCTGCCCGACTCGGTCCTGCTGTGGACGAGACTCGCACCGCGCCCGTACGAACCCGGCAGCGGACTGCCCAGGAACCGGGTGCGGGTGCGCTGGGAGCTCGCCCGCGACGAGCGCTTCTCCCGCATCGTGCGACGCGGATCGGTCACCGCCCACCCGGAGTTCGACCACAGCGTCCACGTCGAGGTCAAGGGCCTGGACGCCGACCGCGTCCTCTACTACCGCTTCCGCACCGGAACGTGGACCAGCCCCGTCGGCCGGACCCGCACCGCGCCCGCCCGCGGCGCCCGCAACAGCTCGCTGAGCCTGGCCGCCGTCTCCTGCCAGGCGTACCACGACGGCTACTTCACCGCGTACAAGCACCTCGCCCAGGAGGACGTCGACGTCGTCTTCCACCTCGGCGACTACCTCTACGAGTACGCCGTCAACGCCACCGGCGGCGCCCGCAACCACACCGACCTCAGGCTCCCCGCCCACTACAACCGGGAGACGGTCACGCTGGAGGACTACCGGCTGCGGTACGGCCTCTACAAGTCCGACCCCGATCTGCGCGCCGCCCACGCCGCGCACCCCTTCGTCGTCACCTGGGACGACCACGAGACCGAGAACAACTACGCGGGCGAGACCCCCGAGAACGACGTCCCGCCGGAGGAGTTCCTGCTGCGCCGCGCCGCCGCGTACCGCGCGTACTGGGAGAACCAGCCGCTGCGCGCCCCGCAGCGGCCCACCGGCCCCGACATGAGGCTCTACCGGCGCCTGCAGTTCGGCCGGCTCGCCCAGTTCGACATCCTCGACACCCGCCAGTACCGCAGCGACCAGGCGTACGGCGACGGCTGGCAGACGCCGGGACCGGAGTCCCAGGACCCGTCGCGCACCATGACCGGCGCCACCCAGGAGCGCTGGCTGATCGACGGCTGGCACGCCTCGCGGGCCACCTGGAACGTCGTACCGCAGCAGGTCACCTTCGCCCAGCGGCGCGACGTCCCCACCGACGCCTTCAAGCTGTCCATGGACGCCTGGGACGGCTACCCCGCCTCCCGGAGCCGCATCCTGAAGGGCGCCGAGGCCGCCGGGGTCGACAACCTGATGGTGCTGACCGGCGACGTGCACGTCGGCTACGGCTTCGACCTGAAGAAGGACTTCGACGACCCGGCGTCCCGCACCGTCGGCACGGAGATCGTCGCCACCTCGATCACCAGCGGCAAGGACGGCTCGGACCGGCCGGGCAGCTGGAACAACCAGATGCGGGCCAACCCGCACATGAAGTTCTTCAACGGCCGCCGCGGATACGCCGTCGTCACGCTGGGCCGGGAGCAGGCGCGCGCCGACTACCGCACGGTGTCCGCCGTCACCACCCCCGGCGCGCCCCTCTCGACGGCCGCGTCGTTCGTCACCGAGGTGGGCAACCAGGGCCTCACGCCCGCTTAGGGCCCCGGTCGCGTCCTGGTCAGCCGAGGTCGTCCGCCGCGTAGCGGACGCCGATGCGGTCACGTACCGCGTCGAGCGTCCGCATCACGGCCAGCGAACCGTCCAGCGGCACCAGCGGCGACTCCGTCTCGCCCGCCCGCAGCGCCCGCATCACCTCGGCCTGCTCGAACTGCAGCCCGCGCAGCCCCGCCCCCGCGGCCCCGGCGGTGAACTCCTCGGGCTCGTGTCCCGGCCGGTGCAGCACGAACCGCTCCGGGTAGAAGAAGCCGCGCGGGAACTCGATCCGGCCCTTGGTGCCGGTGACCGCTCCGGTCTGCGGGGTGTCCGCCACGATCGAGCAGTTCAGCAGCGCCGAGGCGCCCGCCTCCGACCAGCCCAGCAGCATCGCGGTGTGCACATCGACGCCCTCGGGGGAGAGCACCGCGTCGGCCTGCACCCGGTCCGGCTCGCCGAGCAGCAAGTGCGCGAACGACACCGGATAGACCCCGAGGTCCAGCAGCGCACCGCCGCCCAGTGCCCGGTCGCGCAGCCGGTGCTCGGGCCCGAACGGGCCGGCGAGCCCGAAGTCGGCCTGCACGGTGCGGACATCACCGATGGCGCCGTCCCGCACCAGCTCCGTCATGCGCCGGATCACCGGGTTGCAGTACGTCCACATGGCCTCCATCAGGAAGAGCCCCCGGTCCCGGGCGAGCTTCACCAGCCGGTCCGCCTCCCGGGCGTTGAGTGTGAACGCCTTCTCGCACACCACGTGCTTCCCGGCCTCCAGGCAGAGCGAGGCCGCCTCCAGATGGGCCGAGTGCGGTGTCGCGACATAAACCACGTCGACCTCGTCGTCGGCGGCGAGCGCGGCCCAGCTGCCGTACGCCCGGGGTATCCCGAACCGCTCGGCGAACGCCCGTGCCGAGGCGTCCGTCCGAGATGCGACGGCCACCACTTCCGTGTCCGGCATCGACCGGAGATCCTCGGTGAACGCCGTGGCGATACCGCCGGTCGCCAGCACACCCCACCGCACAGTGCCGCTCATGCCTGTCATGCCTGCTCCCCAAGAGGTCTCGACCAGTCCGGCTGAGCTGAGAGCATAGATGCGGATTCAACGACATGGAGATGGAAATGCCGGAGAGCGGCGCAAGCCGGGCCCAGCAGGAACGCACAGACATACCGACCGCCGGAACCCGGGCCGCGGAGCCCGGGACCACCGGCACCCCACCCGGGAAACCGGCCGCTGCCGAAGCGGCCCGGCGCGCCGGACTTCTCGTCACCCTTGTCCTCGGCGGCCTCACGGCTCTGCCGCCGCTCTCCATGGACATGTACCTCCCCGCGCTGCCCGCGGTCACCGAGTCCCTGCACTCCCCGGCCGCGACCATCCAGCTCACCCTCACCGCCTGCCTCACCGGCATGGCGCTCGGACAGGTCGTCGTCGGGCCGATGAGCGACCGCTGGGGCAGGCGCAGGCCGCTGCTCCTCGGCATGATGATCTACGTGGTCGCCACCGCACTCTGCGTCTTCGCGCCCACCACCGGACTCCTCATCGGCTTCCGCCTGCTCCAGGGCCTGGCCGGTGCGGCGGGCATCGTCATTGCCCGTGCGGTGGTGCGCGACATGTACGACGGCGTGGAGATGGCCAGGTTCTTCTCCACCCTGATGCTCATCTCCGGCGTCGCCCCGGTCGTCGCCCCGCTGATCGGCGGCCAGGTGCTGCGGTTCACCGACTGGCGCGGCATCTTCGCCGTCCTGACCGTCGTCGGCCTGGCGCTCACCCTCGTCGTCTGGAAGTGGCTGCACGAGACGCTGCCGCCGCAGGACCGGCACACCGGCGGGGTCGGCGACGCGCTGCGCACCATGCGCGGACTGCTCGCGGACCG
This sequence comes from Streptomyces sp. CLV115, assembly GCF_038448545.1. Lineage (NCBI taxonomy): Bacteria > Bacillati > Actinomycetota > Actinomycetes > Kitasatosporales > Streptomycetaceae > Streptomyces > Streptomyces sp. CLV115. Next base: position 15,763 of record NZ_JBCEWQ010000093.1, on the reverse strand, counting down.
GGTCTTCACCGGTTACATGATCGCGGGCAGCCTGGCCTTCGCCACCCTCTTCTCCTACGTGAGCGCATCGCCGTTCGTCATCCAGGAGATCTACGGCGCCTCGCCGCAGACGTTCAGCCTGCTCTTCGGCATCAACTCGATCGGCCTGATCATCGTCGGCCAGATCAACGGCAAGGTGCTGGTCGGCCGGATCAGCCTGGACAAGGCGCTCGCCTTCGGCCTCTCGGTCATCGTGCTGGCCGCGGCCGCGCTGCTGCTGATGACCTCCGGGGTCTTCGGGAAGGTAGGCCTGGTCCCGGTCGCGGCCGGGCTGTTCGTGCTGATGTCGGCGATGGGCCTGGCGATGCCGAACACGAACGCCCAGGCCCTGATGCGTACGAAGCACGCGGCCGGATCCGCCTCCGCGCTGCTCGGCACCTCCTCCTTCCTGATCGGCGCCATCGCCTCGCCCCTCGTCGGGATCGCCGGAGAGGACACGGCCGTCCCGATGGCCGTCGTCCAGCTGGTCTGCGGGCTGGGCGCGATGGCCTGCTTCCTGGGGCTGTGCAGGCCCTGGCAGCGGACGACGTGACACGGGCCGCGCGGGCACGGGTCCTGTGACGGGAGGGGCGGCGGGGCCCGGGGCGTGGTTCAGCCCCGGGCCCCGCCGCCGACCGTGTCCGGTCCGAAGCCGCGGGAGAAGAACGCAGACGGGGCCGGCACCGGGCCGTCCTCGGGCGACAGCGGGGTCCGAACCGGGGCGAAGAGGTTTCCGCCCCGGTCCTCGGCCCGGTCCTTCGCGACGCTACGAAGCCCTCGGGTACCCGATCAGATGCGGGCGGTCCTTCTCGTCGGTCCAGCGGAACAGGCCGACACCGTCCGCGGTCTCCATGCCCGGGACACGCACGTTCGAGGGCAGGGCGCCCGTCGAGCCGCTGCGGACGGCGACCGCGACGGGGGCCCCGCCGCCGGCCAGGACATCGGCCGCGTTGCGCGCGCTCGCCGCGCCGTACGCGGTGCCCTCGTCGTTCACCGACGCCAGGGTCAGCGGCTTCGTGCCGTCCGCGCCCTCGAAGCAGAAGCCCCGCTTCGTGGCCAGGTCGAACGCGAGCGGTCCGGCCACCAGGTAGGAACCGGAGGGCGCGGCGACGAGCTGCGGGTACTGGCCCGGCTTTATCGCGGGCTTGCTGCACTCCACCGAGGCCAGCGGCTTGCCGGTCTCCACGTCGTGCACCACCCACATGTCATGGGTGGTGGCGCGCTTCGCCTTCTTGTCCAGCTGCCATTTCGCCAGGATCAGGCCCGGGACCACCGACGTGGGGATCCCGCTGTACTTGTCCGTCCCCTTGGGCGCGACATTGCGGCTGAACCAGCCGCCCTGCACCCAGAATTCCTTGGACCCGCTGACCAGCAGCCCCTTCTGCGTCAGCCCGCGCACCTCGGTGAGCTGCTTGCAGGTCTTGCAGTCCTTCGGGTACTTGAGCGCGGGCGCCGAGACGTCGGTCACCCGGCCGGTCACCGGGTCGACCACCGCGCTGTTCGTCCGGCCGTCGCTGATCAGGATGCCGGGTCCGGTGGTGGAGACCGTCGGGACCGAGTTCCACGGCACCTCGACGCGCCGCCGGGAGCCGTCCTCCACGTCGTAGACGTCCAGCGAGACGATCGTGTCGGCGGGGGTCAGCGCGTTCTCGCCGACCTTTCCGTACGCCCACGTCACGAAGTACTCGTGGTCGTCGACGGTGACCGGGAGGAGCCTCGGGAACTGGTGCGGCGACGGGGGCCGCCAGCTCTCGCCGTGCCAGCCGGCCTGCCCCGTCTTGTTGTCGATGGTCCGCAGCTGGTACTTGGTCTCCGACTCCCGCACCAGGTAGGCGAGGCGTCCCGTGGTCCGGGAGATCGCGTAGTCGGGCGAGGTCCCGATGAGCTCCCAGCCGCGCTCGGGCGCGTACGCGGACGGAACGGTGAGCTGTGTCACCCCGGCCGGACTCTTCTTCTTGGCCTGCTTCTCCGGCTTTTCCGTGCTCTTCTCACCGCTGCCGCAGGTGGCGAGCAGAAGAAGCATGGCCAGCACGAGCACTCCGCCGACCAGAACCAGGCGCACGATCTTCTGTCTCATGGTTCCCCTCGATGGGCAATCCCGACCCGGGGTCTTTCCGTTCGGATCATGCGGCACCGGACCCCGCGAGCCCGGCCTGGTCCAAACGAGAGACTCCAGCGGCGGTCAGCGTAGCAACTTGGGTGGGCATCGCGGCAGTTCGGATTCCGTGCAGATCGGCGCGGATACCGGGGCGGGGACGGGTCCGTCGGCTTTGCCTACAATTCGTCGGTGAACGCCACCCTCCCCACCGCGGAAGTCCTGCGCGCGACGCTCGCCGGACTGCTCGACGGGCTGCCGCCCAAGCAGGCCGCCCAGGCCGTCGAACGGCTCATCGCCAACTACCGCGGGACCACCCCGACCGACGCGCCGGTGCTCCGCGACCGCTCCGACGTCGCCGCGTACGCCGCGTACCGGATGCCCGCCACCTTCGAAGCGGTACGGTCCGCGATCGCCGCGCTCCGGGAGGCCGCCCCCGACTGGACGCCCGCCACCCACACCGACGTCGGCGGCGGCACCGGAGCGGCGAGCTGGGCCGTGGCAGGGGCCTGGGAGGAGGGGCCGCGGACGGCCGTGCTGGACTGGGCCGAGCCCGCGCTCGCCCTCGGCCGCGAACTGGCCGGGCTCTCCGGCGTCCCCGCGCTGCGCGCCGCCGAGTGGCGCCGGGCCCGGATCGGCGCCGGCCTCGAACTCGCCCCCACGGACCTGATCACCGTCTCCTACGTACTCAAGGAACTGACCGCGGACGTCCGGACCGCGCTCGTCGACAGCGCGGCGGCCGCCGCGCAGGCGGTCGTGGTCGTCGAACCGGGCACCCCCGACGGCTACGACCGGATCATCGAGGCCCGCGACCGGCTGATCGCCGCCGGACTGACGGTCGCCGCGCCCTGCCCGCACAGCGCGGCCTGCCCGATCGAGCCGGGCACGGACTGGTGCCACTTCTCGGCCCGGGTCAGCCGCTCCTCGCTGCACCGGCAGGTCAAGGGCGGCTCGCTGCCCTACGAGGACGAGAAGTTCAGCTATGTGGTGGCGACCCGCTTCGCGACGGAGCCCGTGACGGCGCGGGTCACCCGCAAGCCGCAGATCCGCAAGGGACAGGTGCTGCTGGACCTGTGCACCCGCGACGAGGCCCTGCGGCGCGCCACGGTCACCAAGCGGCACGGCGAGCTGTACCGGGCCGCCCGGGACGTCGCGTGGGGCGACGAGTGGCCGCCCGGCGGGAACGCCTGAGCGCCACCCGCCGGGTCACCCCCGCAGCTCCTGCGTGCAGCACTTCACGCTGCCGCCGCCCTTGAGCAGCTCGCCCAGGTCCATCGGCACCGGCTCGAAGCCCCGCGCCCGCAGCGGGTCGAAGAGTCCGGTCGCGGCCTGCGGCAGCAGCACATGGCGCCCGTCGCTCACCGCGTTCAGACCGAGCGCCGCGGCGTCCGCCTCCTCGGCGATCAGCGCGTCCGGGAAGAGCCGGGCCAGCACCGCCCGGCTGCCCGGCGAGAACGCGCCCGGGTAGTACATGATCTCGTCGCCCGCGTCGTCGAGCACGGACAGCGCCGTGTCCAGGTGGTAGTAGCGCGGGTCGACCAGATCGAGCCCGATCACCGGGCGGCCGAAGAACTCCTGGGCCTCGCCGTGCGAGAGCGGACTGGACCGGAAGCCCCGCCCGGCCAGCACGTACGACGAGGTGACCGCGAAGTCGCCCTCGCCCTCGTTGACGTGGTCCGGCTCATGGATCTCGGTGAAACCGCCGGCCCGGAACCACTCGCGGTGGGCCCCGGCCTCCTCGTACCGCTCCCGGTACGCGAAGCGGGCGCCCAGCACCCGGCCGTCGATGACCGTGGCGCCGTTGGCGGCGAACACCATGTCGGGCAGCTCGGGGCGGGGGGTGAGCAGCTCCACGGTGTGCCCGAGGGCGCGGTACCGGTCGCGCAGGTCCTCCCACTGGGTCTGGGCCAGGGGGAGGTCCACGGGCTTGCTGGGGTCCATCCAGGGGTTGATGGAGTACGTCACCCTGAAATACGCGGGCGCGCACATCAGGTAGCGGCGGGGTGTGGCTTCACGAGGCAACGAGGGCTCCTCACGAAAAGGCAGGGATTGCCTGCCGAGGGGACATCGCACGGGTGTGTGCGTGAGCCCATGGTCCGCTCTCCGGGGCCGGTGCGCAGTGATCCGATCGGGTGGTTCCGTCGAGCCGGAAGACGATACGTACCGGCTCGTCCCGCTGTTAGATTGGCCGCCATGGTAGAGAACCGGGTGCCCGACTCCAGCCGTCGCAGCGAGCGATCGCGCCGCGCGATCCATGACGCGGCGCTCGGCCTGGTCGCCGAGGTGGGCTATCCGCGGACCACCATCGAGGCCATCGCCGCGCGGGCCGGTGTCGGGAAGCAGACGATCTACCGCTGGTGGCCCTCCAGGGCGGCCGTCCTGCTGGAGGCGTTCGTGGCCCTCGGTGAGCGGACCGCCGCGCAGAGCGGCGCGGACCGGACGCAGGGGATCCCGGACACCGGCGATCTCGCCGCCGACCTCAAGACCGTGCTGCGGGCCACCGTCGACGAGCTGAACGACCCCGCCTTCGAGGCGCCGACCAGGGCGCTCGCCGCCGCCGGGATCGTCGACCCGCAGGTCGGCGCCGAATTCGTGCAGAAGCTGCTCGACCCCGGGCTCCAGCTGTACATCGCCCGGCTGCGGGCCGCCCAGCGGGCGGGCCAGGTGCGCGCCGACGCCGACCCGCGGATCGCCGTGGAGCTCCTCGTGGGGCCGCTCACCCACCGCTGGCTGCTGCGCACCCTCCCGCTCACCCGCGAGTACACGGACGCCGTCGTCGACCACGTGGTGCGCGGGCTGGCGCCCTGAGGCGCGATGCGCGGTCCCGGGTTCCCCGAGACGCACCCGTCATTTCATGACAAGAAGTGGCATAGCGCCCAGCTCGCGGCGTCGCCGTCCGTACCCCGCTTCCGGAGTCCGGCCACCCGAGGCGCAGGATGGTGGGACGATGGGCAGGGGCAACGCTGAGGTAAGGGGATAGATGGGCGCCGATTTCGGCCGTTATCGCGGCTCAGAGAGCAAGTTTTCCCAATGGCTTCGCCGCCGACCCAAACCGCAGCAGAGCGAGGTCGACGACACCGCCCGGGAGGCGCTGCTCCTGGCCGTCGCCGAGGCCGGCATGCCGATCGCGCCGGCCGCCCATCCCGTCGGGTACCGATGTTCGTGCGAACGCATCGGCTGTCCCACCCCCGCCCGGCACCCGATCTCCTTCGCCTGGCAGACGCAGTCCACCACCGACCGGGCACAGATCGAGCGCTGGGCCCGCAGCCAGCCGCAGGCCAACTTCATCACCGCGACCGGCATGATCCACGACGTGCTCGACGTGCCGCTGAGCGCGGGCAGCCAGGCGCTGGAGCGGCTCCTCGCCGCCGGCATCGACGTCGGCCCCGTCGCCCGCTCCGGCGACGACCGGATGCTCTTCTTCACCGCCACCCGCGGTACGCCCGAGGACGAGGACGAGTGGTGGCCGTGCGAGCTCGACTGCCACCCCGAGACCATGGACGAGCACCCGGGGCTGCGGTGGCACTGCCGGGGCAGCTATGTGCTCCTGCCGCCGGCTCTGCTCCCCGGCGAGCTGGACGTGCGCTGGGTGCGCGGGCCGGAGAACCCGCTGCCCGACCCGCTGACCCTGCTGGAGACCCTGACCGACGCGTGCGCGCAGTACGCGGACGCGGCGGACCAGAGCGATCTCGACCACGACTCGGTGGCCTGGCCGCTGAGCCGGTAGCGGACCCTCCGGCGGATCACGGCCGGGGCCGGCCCAGCGGCCGCCCCGGTTCCGTCAGGATCCCTTCGCCGCCGTCAGGCCCGGCAGCCTGTTCAGCAGGACGATCTTGCCGCCGTCCTTCGTCGAGCCCTTCTTCGGCACGTACACCAGCTGGCTGGAGACCCGCTCCTTGGTGAGGGTGGACTCCACCTCACCGGTCAGCAGCGCCTCCGCGTCCGCGTTGAGCGGCGGGCGCAGCCCCTTCGCCGCGGTCTGCCGCTCGAAGTGCTTGCTGCTGAAGAAGACCAGCGCCCCGCCGTCGTCCGTCGCCAGCCCGAGCGGGCCGAACGAACCGCTCTCCAGCGGCTGGTCGATGTACTGGTACGAGAAACCCGCCCGCCGGGTGGTCCGGCGCGTCTCGCGCCAGCCCGAGGTGGCGGAGCCGGGGGCGAAGACGTCCGGGGCCCCCTTCTGCAGGTACTGCGTGTACTGGGTGCTCAGGTCCTTCGGCGCCACGGCCAGAGCGCTGCTGCCGGCGGCCACCGGCCTGGCCCGGCCGTCGGCGTCCTTCGCGAAGGAGGGCAGCCGGGAAGGGGCGACGACCGCCAGGTAGGCGGCCTTCCACCCGGCGCCGGGGCCGGACTTGACGAAGACGACCAGCCAGCGGCTGTCCGTCTCCCCGCTGTCCTGGTCGCGGTTGGAGTCGGTGTCCGCGAGGAACCACCGCGGCCAGCCGGCCTTCTTCGGGATGACGTAGGTGGCGTCGGTCAGCTCCAGCGGCGAGTGGTCCGGATTGCCGTCCGGATGGTTCTTCTGCCGCGCCTTCAGCCCGGCCTGGTTGATCGCGCCGAGCGGCCCGGTGACCCGGTCCGCGTCCAGGGCCGGGTCGTACGCCTTGTCCGCCGCGTTGTACGCGGCGGTGAAGTCCTTCAGGGCCTGCGCGGCCTCAGACCTGGTTGCCGCCGGAACCACTTCCAGCTCGCCGTGCACCGTCACGCAACCGCTCGCCGTCATCGACAGCACCGTCGCCGTCGCGAGCCCCGTCGCCAGCCGAATCGGCCTCAGGCTTCTCATCCGTTGCTTTCCGCGCCTTCTGATCCGTCGCTCCCACTGCCCGGCCCTCTGACCGTCCGAACCCTACCGGGGCGAGGAACAGCGCGAGGGTGGGGATCAGATACAGCGCCCACACCGTGATCTGGAGAACGGTCGGGTCGGGCTGGAAGTTGAACGTGCCCTTCAGCAGCGTGCCGTACCAGCTGTCCGGCGGGATCGTGGCGCTGATGTCGAACGCCTGGTTGTGGAGACCGCCGATGAACTCCGCCTCCTGGAGGTCGTGCACGCCGTACGCGAGGACGCCCGCGGCGACGATCACCAGCATGCCGCCGGTCCAGGTGAAGAACTTCGACAGGTTGATCCGCAGCGCACCCCGGTAGAACAGCCAGCCCAGCACGACGGCGGCCGCGATCCCGAGGAGCGCGCCGATCATCGGGTGCCAGCCGTCGTCCGCCGCGTGCACCGCACGCCACACGAACAGCGAGGTCTCCAGCCCCTCCCGGCCCACCGCGAGGAGCGCCGTGGCGACCAGCGCACCGGTGCCCATCGCGAGCGCCGCGTCCAGCTTGCCGTGCAGCTCCGTCTTCAGGTGCCGCGCGGTACGCCGCATCCAGAAGACCATCCAGGTCACCAGACCGACGGAGACGATCGACAGCGAACCGCCCAGCGCCTCCTGGGCCTTGAAGGTCATCTCCTGCGAACCGAATTCGAGCCCGGCGCCGAACGCCAGGCTGACGACGATCGCGATCCCGACGCCGGTCCAGATCGGCACCAGCTTGTTCCGGTTGCCGGTCTTCACCAGATAGGCGATGAGGATGCAGACGACCAGGCTGGCCTCCAGGCCCTCGCGCAGGCCGATCAAAAAGTTACTGAACACGTTCTGGTGCTCCTTTCTGTTCCGACCCGTTACGAGAACAGCGCCCGGCCCCACCAGTCGTCCTTGTCGCGGACGCCCGGCGGGACGGCGAAGTGCGCCGAACCCACGTGCTGGATGTACTCGTTGAGTGCGTCGTGCGCCGCCAGGCGCCGTTGCAGTGGAATGAATGCCTTGCGGACATCGCGCTGGTAGGCGATGAAGAACAGCCCGGCGTCGAGCCGGCCGAGGCCGTCCGTGCCGTCGGTGAAGGAGTAGCCGCGGCGCAGGATCGTCGCGCCGCCGTTGCTGTCCGGGTGGGCCAGGCGCACGTGCGCGGTCGGCAGCATCGCCTTCAGGAACGGCTCGTCGCGCTCCTTGGACTTGCCGACCGGGGCGCCCTCGCCCTTGTCGCGGCCGAAGACGTCCTCCTGCTCCTGGAGCGGGGCGCGGTCCCAGGTCTCGATGTGCATCCGGATGCGGCGGGCGACCAGGTACGAACCCCCGGTCATCCAGCCCGCGTCGTCCTTCCCGCCGACCCACACGTGCTTGTCCAGGGCGGCGGTGTCGGTGCCGGAGATGTTCCGGGTGCCGTCCTTGAAGCCCATCATGTTGCGCGGGGTCTGGGCGTCCGGCGTCGTCGAGGACGTCTTGCCGAAACCCAGCTGGGACCAGCGGATAGCGGTGCGGCCCATGCCGATCCTGGCCAGGTTGCGGATGGCGTGCACCGCGACCTGCGGGTCGTCCGCGCACGCCTGGACACAGAGGTCGCCGCCGCTGCGCGCCGCGTCGAGGTTGTCACCGGGGAACTTCGGCAGGTCGACGAGCGCCTCGGGCCGCTTGTCCTCCAGGCCGAACCGGCCCTTGGCGAAGAGCGAGGGGCCGAAGCCGATGGTGAGGGTGAGCCGGGACGGCTTGAGCCCCAGCGCCTCGCCCGTGTCGTCCGGCGGGGCCTCGGCGAGACCGCCGTACGCCCCGTCGCCGACCGCGTGACCGGCCGTCATCCGCTCCGCCGCCCGCGTCCACTCCTTGAGCAGCGCGATCAGCTCGGCCCGGTCCTTCGTCGTCACGTCGAACGCGGCGAAGTGCAGCCGGTCCTGCACGGCGGTGGCGATGCCCGCCTGGTGCGCACCGTGGAACGGCACGGCCGCACCGCTGTCCGCGGCCGGCACCGCGTCGCTGCCGGTGCCCACCGCGGCGACCGCGCCACCGGCCGCGACGGCGCCGAGCGCGAGCCCCGCACCGCCCCAGCCGAGCAGTGCCCGGCGGGACGGAGCGGGTGCGGAGGTCTCGTCCGGGGTTCGAGCGGCCTGTGTCTGGTCGGACATGACAGCAGCCCTCCCGCCCGTTACTTCGTCACCGCGGCGGCGAGCCGGGACAGCGGCTCGGCCAGCGCGTTGACCGCGTCCGACAGCTCCTTGCGGTCCGCCTTGCCGACCTTCTCGTACGAGGTGAACTCGTAGGAGCCCTTGTCCTCGCGGTACTTGTCCAGCAGCGTGTTGAGCTCCGCGAACCGCTTGTCCAGGGTGGTGGCCAGCGCCGCGTCGTTCTTCGAGGCGATCGGCTTCAGCAGCTCGTAGGACTTCTCCGCGCCCTCGACATTGGCCTTGAAGTCGATCAGGTCGGTGTGGCTGTAGCGCTCCTCCTCGCCGGTGACCTTGCCGGTGGCGACCTCGTCGAGGAGCTCCTTGGCACCGTTGGCCATCGAGGTCGGGGTGATGTCCGCCGTGCCGACCCGCTTCTGCCAGTCGAGCAGGTCCTTGTACAGGGCCGGCGCGAGGGCCTTCTCCTCGGCGCCCAGCTTCTTGTCCTGCCACAGCGCCTTCTCCAGGCGGTGCCAGCCGGTCCACTTCTGGCCGTCCTCCAGGCCGTCCTCGCGGATGTCGACCTTCGGGTCGATGTCGCCGAAGGACTCGGCGACCGGCTCGGTGCGCTCCCAGCCGAGCCGGGAGTCGGCGTAGATCTTCTTGGCGGCCTCGATGTCACCGGCGGCGACGGCGTCCGTGAACTTCTTGGCCTTCGGCAGCGTCTCGTCGGCCTGGGCCTGGACGTAGGTGCGGTACTCGGCGACGGCCTTGTCCATCTCGGGGCTGCGCTTGGCCGCCTTGCCGCCGGTGACCTCCAGCTTCTGCCGGATGCCGTGGCCCTTCATGCCGGGCTTGCAGGCGATCTCGTACGAACCGGCCTTGATCTCGGCGGTGATGTCGGCCTTGGTGCCGGGGCCGATGTTCTCGCGCTCGGCGACGATGCGGTCGTCCGGGAACAGGACGTAGACCTCGGTGACCTTGGATCCCTTGTTCTGCACGGCCAGTTCGACGTGACCGGCCGGAACCTTCTTCTTCGACACCTCGCAGGAGTCGTCCTTCGCGACGACCTTGAGGGCGCCGTCGCCCTTGCCGTCGCTCTTCTGTGCGCAGCCCGTGACGGCGGTCAGAGCGGCCACCGTGGCGGCAGCGGTGACAACGGAGAAACGAACGGCTCGCATACGGGCTCCACATGAGGATGAAGGAGAAGGGGGAGAAGATCGGGACAAAGGCTGGTGAGGCGGACCTAACTTAACCGAGGCTTACCTGAGCGATACCCACCCGTGCCGTGATTCAGCTCTCATCCCGGCGGCCCGGGAACGGGGTGATCACGGGCAGGCCATGGGCGCCTCATGGAAAGGTCAAGCAATGGTCAAGCGCCTCTGGTCGGTACGACGAGGGGCGCCCCGGTCCGCGGATGCGGGAACACCTCGACCGGCTGCCGGTAGACCTCGCCGAGCAGTTCGCCCGTGAACACCCCGGCGGGCGGTCCCACCACCGCGATCCGGCCGTCGTGCAGCACGGCCGCCCGGTCCGCGTACGCCGCCGCGAGCCCCAGATCGTGCAGCACGACGACGACCGCGTCCCCGGCGGCGGCCCGCTCCCGGCAGATCCGCAGCACCAGCTCCTGGTGGCGCAGGTCGAGTGCGGCCGTCGGCTCGTCGAGCAGCAGCAGCGGGGCGCGCTGTGCCAGCACCCGGGCCAGCGCGACCCGGGCCCGCTCGCCGCCGGACAGGGCGGAGAAGGGGCGTTCGGCGAACTCGGTGACCTCGGTGGCCGCCATCGCCGAGGCGACGGCGGGATCGTCCTCGTCCGCCCGCTCCGTACCGGCCCACGGGGCCCGCCCCATCCGTACGACGTCCGCCACCGGGAACGGGAACGACAGCGCGGCGGACTGCGGCAGCACGGCCCGGCGCAGCGCCAGTTCGGCGGCCGACCAGCCGGTGGCCGGGCGCCCGTCGATCCGCACCTCGCCGTGCTCGGCGGGCAGATCGGCGGCCAGCGCCGCCAACAGGGTCGACTTGCCGGCCCCGTTGGGCCCCACGAGCGCCAGCACCTCGCCCGCCCGGGCGGTCAGGTCGATGGAGTCGAGCACCGGCCGCTGCCCCAGCCGCACCCCCAGCCCGCGCGCCTCGGCGACGGGGGAGCCCGGGGCGGCGGGAGCGGGCAGCAGCCGACCCCGGGTCCGGAACGGATTCCTGAGCACGCTCATGCCCAACCACCTTGCTTGCGACGGGTCCTGCGCAGCAGCCAGAAGAAGAACGGGCTGCCGAAGAGCGCGGTCAGCACACCGAGCGGCAACTCGGCGGGATCGGCGACGGTACGGGCCGCGAGATCGCCCACCACCAACACCAGGGCACCGCCGAGCGCGCTGCCGGGGATCAGGAAGCGATGGCCGGGACCGTTCGCCATCCGCAGCAGATGCGGCACCAGCAGCCCCACGAACGAGATGATCCCGGCGACCGCCACCGCGGCGGCGGTCAGCAGCGCCACGACGAGTACCAGCACGATCCGGAGCCGTTCGACATCGACCCCCAGATGCCGGGCGGGCCGCTCACCGAGTGCGAGCAGGTCCAGCTTGCGGGCGTGGAAGGGCGCGACGAGCAGCCCGAGCACCGCGCACGGCAGCACCGCGAGCACCTTGGGCCAGGTCGCCTGGGCCAGCGAGCCCAGCTGCCAGAAGGTGATCTGGGAGATCTGCGCGTTGTCGGCGAAGAAGATGAACAGCCCGATCAGCGCGCCCGCGAAGGCGTTGACCGCGATCCCGGTGAGGATCAGCGTCACCACCTCGGTCCGCCCGCCCGACCGGGACAGCGCGTACACCAGCAGTACGGTGACGAGTCCGGCGGCGAACGCGCAGACGGTGACGGTCCAGTTGCCGAAGAAGCTCAGCCCGAGCGCGATCGAGGCGACCGCGCCGACCGCGGCGCCGGAGGAGATCCCGATCACCCCGGGCTCGGCGAGCGGATTGCCGAACACTCCCTGCATCAGCGCGCCGGCACAGCCCAGCGAGGCCCCGACCAGCAGGGCGAGGACGACCCTCGGCAGCCGTACGTTCCACAGCACGCTCTCGCCGACCCGGTCGAGCGCGGCCCCGCCGAGGCCGAGCCGGTGCTGGACGGAGCCGAGGACGTCGCCGAGCGGGATGCTGTACGCGCCGAGCCCGGCGGACAGCAGACTGCACACCAGGAGGGCGGCGAGCAGCCCGGCGGTCAGCGCGAAGGCGGGGGAGCGCCGGGGCTTCGGGGCCGGTGCGCGGTCCGGGGCGGCGGCCCCGGTGCGGACGCGTTCCGGGGACGGGGCGGTCACTTGTCCGCCCCGTCCCGCGGGTAGAGCTGCGCGATCAGTTCGCTCAGTACCCGGTCGGTGCGCGGGCCGTAGTTCAGCAGCACGCCGTCGTCGACGGAGACGATCCGCCGGTCCATCCCGGCCGGGGTCTCGGCGATGCCCGGGATCTTCACGAGCCCGTCGACGCCACCCACCGATTCGAGCCCCTTGGTCATCACCAGGATGGCGTCGGGGGCGGCCTTGGCGAGTGCTTCGCTGGTGATGGCGGTGAAGTCCTTCGTCAGCCCGGACGCCTTGCCGGCGTCGACGGCCCCCGCCGCTTCGAGCAGCGAACTCGCCCCCGACTCCCGGCCGCCCAGCAGATACACCGAGGCCGAGCCCCGCAGATAGAGGAAGGCCACCCGGGGCTTCTTCCGCCCGTCCGCCGGGGCGGGCACGGACTCGCGCACCGTCTCGATGCGCGAGTGGGTACGCGAGGTCAGTTCGGCGCCGGACTCCGGTACGCCCAGGGCCGCCGCCACGGCGGCGATGCGGCGGTCGACGTCGGAGAGCTGCCGGGCGGGTGCGACGACGACGAGCGGAATGCCGGCGTCCCGGATCTGGTCGACGGCCTCCGCCGGGCCGGTCGTGGTCTCGGCGAGCACGACGGTCGGCTTCAGCGACAGCACGCTCTCCGCCGAGACGTCATGGGCCCGGGTCACCACGGGGAGCTTCGCGGCCTGTTCGAAGGTGGCGGTGATGTCGCGGGCCACGACCCGCTTGCCGAGACCGAGGGTGAAGACGATCTCGCTCAGTCCGCCGGTCAGCGGCACGATCCGGTCCGTCGAGGTGACGGTGACCTCGGCGCCGTCCGCCGACTTCACCGTGACGGGCAGCTGTGGCCGCGGCGCGGTGGCCAGCGGCTCGATCCGGTCGGCGGCGGCCCCGGGGGCGGCCCCGGTGGAGGGGGCGCCCTGGTCCGTACCGGCGCCGCAGCCCGTCAGGCCGAGGGCCAGGGCGAGGGCGGCGGCCAGGGTGCCGAGCGGTCCACGGGCCCCGGCCCGGCCGCGCCCCGGCCGCCGGTCGGCACCCGGCGGGGCGAAGTCCTGCGAGAAGCGCACTGGGGCACCGTCCTGTCGTTCCTGTCGTCTGCGAGGGGCAGTTGGTCCTGGTATGCGAGTGATGCGGGGGTAGGGGTCCACCACGGAACTCGTATGGCTTAGGTTAGCCTTACCTGACTTTCGAGACCTCGGAGGGGTCCATGCTGTCGTCCAGACGTGCCCGCGCACTCGCCGTCGCGCTTCTCGCGGCCGTGCTGGGAGCCCTGCTCCCGGCCACCGCCGCGCAGGCGGCGGGCCGCACGGTGCAGGGCGGCCGGCTGGACTGGGGCATCAAGTCCTCCTTCCAGAGCTATGTCACCGGACCCGTGGCGAACGGCAGTTGGAGCCTGACCGGCGGCGCCGCCACGGTCGGCGGCAGCCAGTTCCGCTTCCACTCCGCCACCGGTTCCTACGACCCGGCGACCGGTGCCTTCAGCTCGGCCTTCGCGGGCGGGGTCCGCTTCCTCGGCCACCGCAAGGCCGACGGCGGCCATGAGCTCGACCTCACCATCAGCCGCCCCACCGTCCGCATCGCGGGCGGCAGCGGAACCCTGTACGCCGACATGACCGGCAAGGACCGGGGGACCGGCCGCGTGACCTCGGCCGCCCAGGTGCCGCTCGCGACGCTCGGCCTGTCCGGGATCGACATGTCGGGCGGTTCCACCCCCATCGCCCTTCGAAACGTCCCGGCGACCCTGACCGCACAGGGCGCGAAGTCGTTCGCCGGCTACTACCCGGCGGGCACCCCGCTCGACCCGGTCAGTCTCTCGGTGGACACCTCCGCCCCGGCCGGGAAGCCCGCCGCCACCAAGTCCCCCGGGAAGAAGAAGGAAGCGAGGAGGACCGCCCCGGCCGCCGGCCGCTTCGAGGACGCCGCCGTCGACTGGGGCGTCCGCCGGACCTTCCGCGAATACGTCGCCGGCTCCATCGGCAAGGGGAAGTGGACCCTGGCCGAAGGGGCCGAGGACGGCGGGGCACTGTTCCGCTTCCCGAAGGGCAGCGGCACCTACGACCCGAAGAAGCAGACTCTGGACGCCGGCTTCGCGGGCAGCGTCCACTTCACCGGGGCCGACGGGCTCGACCTGGAACTGTCGGCCGTCAAGGTCCGGTTGGCGGCGGGCAGGGGCACGCTCCTGGCCGACGTCCACAGCGGCGGCGACCGGGACGAGGCCGTCCCGCTGGTCACCTTCACCGCGAAGGACTTCGCCCCGAAGGACGGTCTCGCCGTCCTCACCGAGGCCCCCGCCACCCTCACCGCCGACGGTGCCGAGGCATTCGGCTCGCTCTACCGTGCGGGCACCGCGATGGACCCGGTCTCACTGGCCGTCGCCGTCGGCTCCGGGGCCGAACTGCCCGCCCTGCCCGACCTGGGCAGCGACCCCGGCCCGTCCTCCGGCCCGTCCTCCGCGTCGTCCGCCCCGGCCGCGGAGAAGCCCGCCACCGCGGCAGCAGGCACCGCCACCGGCACCGTCCTGTACCCGGTCCTGGGCGGCGCCGCCCTGCTCGTCGCCGCGGCGGGCGCCTTCTGGCTCGTCCGCCGCCGCGCCACCCGGCAGAACAACAACTGACCCCCCCTGCACCACCCCTGTCCCTGAGGAGACCAACGACCATGGCAGCCAACCGCCGTCCCATAGCTCTTACCGCCGCAGTCGCCACGGCGGCCGCCCTCGGCGCCACTGTGTTCGCCCTTCCGGCGCTCGCCGACGAAGGCGCCGCGGCCGGCGGCAGGGCCGCCGCCGCACCGAAGCTGGAACTGACGGACGGCACGCTGGAATGGGGCGTCAAGGAGTCCTTCCGCAAGTACCTCGCCTCGTCGTTCTCCGGCGGGAAGATCACCGTCAAGGACGGGGCCACCCAGGCCGCCGGCAACGGCGCGTTCACCTTCACCGACGGCAAGGGCACCTACGACACGGCCACGCACGGCACCGACACCGCCTTCAGGGGCGGCGTCAACTTCTACGCCCACGGCGGCGTCCTCGACATCACGCTCTCCGACGTGAAGCTCGCCACGACCCGGACCGGCGGGGCGATCACCGTCGACGTCACGACCCCGAAGGGCACCGAGGACGACGTGGAGTTCGCGTCCCTCGACCTCTCGGCGGTGAAGCCGGGCCGGGGCGAGGGCGGCACGATGCTCTTCAAGGACATCCCGGCGACCCTGACGAAGGCCGGCTCCGAGGCGTTCGACGGCCAGTACAAGGAAGGCGACGCGCTCGACCCGGCCACCCTCTCGGTGAAGGCGGCGGCGGAGCCGAGCGAGAAGCCGAGTGAGAAGCCCAGCGAGAAGCCCACCGGGGAACCCGGCACCGAGCCGTCCGGCGAGCCCTCCGCGAAGCCCAGCACCGAGCCGTCCGCCGGGCCGAGCGC
>NZ_JBCEWQ010000092.1:0-34189 GCF_038448545.1 Streptomyces sp. CLV115 | reverse complement strand
CCCCCGGCGCCCACCGCGCGCCCCGGTCCGCGGTGGGGCCGGGCCGCCAGCCCTCCATGACCGTGATCCGGCCGGCCTCCACCTCGAAGACCCGCCCGGTCACCCCGTCGCTCGCGGCCGAGCCGAGCCACACCACCAGCGGGGACACGTTCTCCGGGGCCATCGCGTCGAACCCGCCCTCCCCCGGCGCCGCCATCGTCTGTGCGAACGTCTGCTCGGTCATCCGGGTCCGGGCCGCCGGTGCGATCGCGTTGACCTGGACCCCGTAGCGGCCGGTCTCCTCGGCGGCGACCAGCGTCAGGCCGACGATCCCGGACTTCGCGGCGGAGTAGTTGCCCTGGCCGACGCTGCCGAGCAGCCCCGCGCCGGAGCTGGTGTTGATCACCCGGGCGACCGGTGCGCGGCCCGCCTTCGCCTCGGCCCGCCAGTGTGCGCAGGCGTGCTTCAACGGCAGGAAGTGGCCCTTGAGATGGACCCGCATCACGGCGTCCCAGTCGTCCTCGTCCAGATTCACCAGCATCCGGTCGCGCAGGAACCCCGCGTTGTTGACCAGGGTGTCCAGCCGTCCGAAGCCGTCCAGCGCGGCCGCGACCAGCGAGCCGGCCCCCTCCGTCGTGGCGATGTCGCCCGCGTGGGCGACCGCCTCGCCGCCCGCCGCCACGATCTCGTCGACCACCAGCCGCGCCGGGCCCAGGGAGCCGCCGTCGCCGCCGGGACCGACCCCCAGATCGTTGACGACCACCTTCGCGCCCTCGGCGGCGAAGGCGAGCGCATGGGCCCGGCCGAGCCCGCGCCCCGCACCCGTCACGATCACCACACGGCCGTCGCACAGACCAGTCATCACTCGTCTCCCTACTCGTCCCCTTATTGGCGATGCGGGGGCAGGCTGCTACCTTCCACACCTAACAAATGTTTGGTGGAAAGGTAGCTGATTCGCTCATGGGTGTCTCCACCACAAGCCCCGCCAAGGGCATCCGGCTCGTCACCGTCGACCATCCGCCCGTCAACGCGCTCCCGGTGCAGGGCTGGTACGACCTCGCCGACGCGCTCCGCACGGCGGGCCGCGACCCCGAGGTCCGCTGCGTCGTGCTGGCCGCCGCCGGGCGCGGGTTCAACGCGGGCGTCGACATCAAGGAGATGCAGCGCGACACCGGGCACACCGCCCTGATCGGCGCCAACCGCGGCTGCTACGAGGCGTTCGCCGCCGTCTACGAGTGCGAGGTCCCGGTCGTCGCCGCGGTGAACGGCTTCTGTCTCGGCGGCGGCATCGGCCTGGTCGGCAACGCGGACGCGATCGTGGCGAGCGACGACGCCACGTTCGGCCTGCCCGAGCTGGACCGGGGCGCGCTCGGCGCGGCGACCCATCTGTCCCGGCTGGTGCCCCAGCATCTGATGCGGGCGCTCTACTTCACCTCGCGCACCGCCACCGCCGCCGAACTGCACGCCCACGGCTCCGTCTGGAAGGTCGTACCGCGCGAGGAACTCCTCGGTGCGGCAATGGAGCTGGCGGGCGAGATGGCCCGCAAGGACGGGTATCTGATCCGGCTGGCCAAGGCCGCCATCAACGGCATCGACCCGGTGGACGTACACCGCAGCTACCGCTTCGAGCAGGGCTTCACCTTCGAGGCCAACCTCAGCGGGGTCGCCGACCGCGTACGCGAGACCTTCGGCAAGGAGGCATGACCATGACCGACAAGACCATGACGGCCGACGACGTCGTCTCCCGGCTCAGCAGCGGAATGACGATCGGCATCGGCGGCTGGGGCTCGCGCCGCAAACCCATGGCGCTGGTGCGGGCACTGCTCCGCTCCGAGGTCACCGACCTCACCGTGATCTCCTACGGCGGCCCCGACGTGGGGCTGCTCGCCGCGGCCGGCAGGATCCGGAAACTGGTCGCGGCCTTCGTCACGCTCGACTCGGTCCCGCTCGAACCCCACTTCAGGGCGGCCCGCCAGCGCGGCGCGTTCGAGCTGATGGAGATCGACGAGGCCATGTTCATGTGGGGGCTGCACGCCGCCGCGAACCGGCTGCCGTTCCTCCCCGTGCGGGCCGGCCTCGGCTCCGGCGTGATGCGGGTCAACCCGGGCCTGCGCACGGTGACTTCGCCGTACGAGGACGGTGAGGAGTTCGTCGCGATGCCCGCGCTGCGGATGGACGCCGCGCTGGTCCACCTGAACCGCGCCGACCGCTCCGGCAACGGCCAGTACCTCGGCCCCGACCCGTACTTCGACGACCTGTTCTGCGAGGCCGCGGACGCCGCGTACGTGTCCTGCGAACGCATCGTGGAGACGGCCGAACTGACCGGGAACGCCGCCCCGCAGACCCTCCTCGTGCGGCGGCACTCCGTCACCGGTGTCGTCGAGACCCCGAACGGCGCGCACTTCACCTCCTGCGTGCCCGACCGTCCGCGCGACGAGGCGTTCCAGAAGGCGTACGCGACCGCCGCCGCCGACCCCGCGGCCTGGGCGGCCTTCAGCGAGCGCTTCCTGCCCGCCGGGGGCGACGAGAAGGGCTACCAGTCGGCTGTCCGTACCTGGCACGAGGAGCAGAAATGACCACGAGGAACGCGCCCGCGAACCCGGCCGCCGTCACCCGGGCCGAGTACTGCGTGATCGCCTGCGCCGACGCCTGGCGCGACAACGGCGAGGTGCTCGCCAGCCCGATGGGCCTGATCCCGTCCGTGGGCGCCCGGCTCGCCCGGCGCACCTTCTCGCCCGATCTGCTGCTCACCGACGGCGAGGCGATGCTCCTTGCCCCGGACGGCACGACGGAGGGCTGGCTGCCCTACCGCCGGCACCTCACCATGGTCACCGGCGGCAGGCGCCACGTGATGATGGGGGCGAGCCAGATCGACCGGTTCGGCAACCAGAACATCTCCTGCATCGGCGACTGGGAACAGCCCTCCCGCCAGCTGCTCGGCGTGCGCGGCGCCCCGGTCAACACCCTGAACAACCCGGTCAGTTACTGGATCCCCCGGCACTCCACCCGGGTCTTCGTCGAGCGCGTCGACATGGTCTGCGGGGTCGGCCACGACAGCGCGGCGGCGGCCGGCCCGTCGGCCACCCGCTACCACCGCATCCCGCGCGTGGTGAGCGATCTCGGCGTCTTCGACTTCGCGACTCCGGACCGCTCCATGCGGCTGGCCTCGGTGCACCCGGGCGTCACCGTCGGCCAGGTCCGCGAGGCCACCGGCTTCGCGCTCACGATCGCGGACGACGTCCCGTGCACCCGGGAGCCGACCGCCGAGGAGCTGGCCCTGATCCGCGAGGTCATCGACCCGCAGGGCACCCGCAACCGCGAGGTCGGGGTCTGATGCGGACGGCGCTCACGGAGCTCGTCGGCGTCCGCCACCCCGTCGTGCAGACCGGCATGGGCTGGGTCGCGGGCCCCCGCCTGGTCTCCGCCACGGCCCGGGCCGGCGCGCTGGGCATCCTGGCCTCCGCGACGATGACCACCGAGCAGCTGCGGGCGGCGGTACGGGAGGTCAAGTCCCGTACGGACGAGCCGTTCGGCGTCAATCTGCGGGCCGACGCGGGCGACGCGCGCGAGCGGGTACGGATCATCGTCGACGAGGGCGTGCGGGTGGCGTCCTTCGCGCTGGCCCCCTCGAAGGAGCTGATCGCCGAACTGAAGGACGCGGGAGTGATCGTGATCCCGTCGGTCGGCGCCGGGCGCCATGCCGAGAAGGTCGCGGCGTGGGGCGCGGACGCGGTGATCGTGCAGGGTGGCGAGGGCGGCGGGCACACCGGTGAGGTGGCGACCACGGTACTGCTGCCCCAGGTGGCCGACGCGGTGGACATCCCGGTGATCGCGGCGGGCGGCTTCCACGACGGCCGGGGCCTGGTGGCGGCGCTGGCGTACGGGGCGGCGGGCATCGCGATGGGCACGCGGTTCCTGCTGACCTCGGACTCGACCGTGCCGGACGCGGTGAAGGCCCGGTATCTGGCGGCGGGCGTCAAGGACATCACGGTCACCAGGGCGGTGGACGGGCTGCCGCACCGGATGCTGCGTACGGAGATGGTCGCGGCGCTGGAGCACGCGGGCCGGGTCCGGGCGCTGGCCCAGGCGGTGCGCCGGGCGGCGGGCTTCCGGCGGATCTCCGGGAGCAGCTGGAGACGGATGGTGCGTGACGGCCTGGCGATGAAGCACGGCAAGGACCTGTCGTGGAGCCAGATCCTGCTGGCGGCCAACACCCCGATGCTCCTGAAGGCGTCCATGGTGGACGGCCGGACGGACCTGGGGGTGATGGCCTCGGGCCAGGTGGCGGGCGTGATCGAGGACCTGCCCAGCTGCGCGGAGCTGGTGGAACGGGTGATGGCCGAGGCCCACGAGGCACTGCGCACGGTGATCCGCGCGGAGGCCGCGGACGCGTAGCCGGCGGGCGGCGTAGGCGACGGACGCAGACGGGCAAGCCACGGACGCGTGGCCGGCGGGCGCGGACGCGGCGAGGGGCGCCCGGATCCCTCCGGGCGCCCCTCGCCGTGTGCCGGTGCGTACGTACGGCTACGCGGCCCTGCGGCCACGTCCCGCCGCCGCGCCGCCGCGGCCGGCCCCGGAACGCGCGGCACCCGCGCCGCGCGGCTCGCCGTTGCCACGGCCACCGCCCGAGCCGGTACCGCGCGCGGAACCGCCCGTGCCGGCGGTGCGGGAGGCGCCGCCCGTGGAGCGGGTCTCGCCGCCGCCCTGTCCGGCACCGCCGCGCCGGCCGCGGCCCCGGCTGCCCGAGCGGAAGCCGGTGCCGCCCGCCGAGGTCCCGCCCGAGCGCGTGCGCTGCTTCGGCGGGGTCGGCTGCGGGGCCTCGATGACGATCGCGACGCCCGACGGCTCGCGGGCCCCGGTGATCCGGGTGAGCTCCTCGTCGCTGGACTTGATCCGGGTGGTCTGCGGGGCGATGCCCGCGTCGGCCATCAGCCGGGTCATGTCCCGCTTCTCCTCGGGCAGCACCAGCGTGACGACGCTGCCGGACTCACCGGCGCGCGCGGTGCGCCCGCCCCGGTGGAGGTAGTCCTTGTGGTCGGTCGGCGGGTCCACGTTGACGACCAGGTCCAGGTCGTCGACGTGAATGCCGCGGGCCGCCACGTTGGTCGCGACGAGTGCGGTGACCTGGCCGTTCTTGAACTGGTCCAGGGTCCGGTTGCGCTGCGGCTGCGAGCGCCCGCCGTGCAGGGCGGCAGCCCGTACCCCGCTGGCGAGCAGCCGCTTGGCGAACCGGTCGGCGGCGCGCTTGGTGTCCACGAACATGATCACCCGGCCCTCACGGGCGGCGATCTTCGTGGCGACGGCCTTCTTGTCGGTCTCGTCGATCACATGGAGCACGTGGTGCTCCATGGTGGTGACGGCGCCGGCGGACGGGTCGACGGAGTGCACGACCGGGTCGGTCAGGAACATCTTGACCAGCCGGTCGATGTTCTTGTCGAGCGTCGCGGAGAACAGCATCCGCTGGCCGTCCGGCTCGACCTGCTTGAGCAGGGCGACGACCTGCGGCATGAAGCCCATGTCGGCCATCTGGTCGGCCTCGTCGAGGACGGTGATGGCGACCTGGTCGAGACGGCAGTCGCCGCGCTCGATGAGGTCCTTCAGCCGTCCCGGCGTGGCGACGAGCACCTCGGCGCCCCGGCGCAGCGTGCCGGACTGCTTGGTGATCGACATGCCCCCGACGACGGTGGCCAGGCGCAGGTTCACGGACGTCGCGTACGGCGTCAGCGCGTCGGTGACCTGCTGGGCCAGCTCGCGGGTCGGGACCAGGACGAGTGCCAGCGGGGCCTTCGGCTCGGCGCGCCGGCCGGCGGTGCGGGCCAGCAGGGCGAGGCCGAAGGCGAGGGTCTTGCCGGAGCCGGTGCGGCCGCGGCCGAGGATGTCCCGGCCGGCGAGCGAGTTCGGCAGGGTGGCGCCCTGGATCGGGAACGGATCGGTCACGCCCTGCGCGGCAAGGGTCTTCAGCAGGGCTGCGGGCATGTCCAGCTCGGCGAACGCCGCTACGGCGGGCAGTGCGGGGGTCATGGTTTCGGGCAGGGCGAATTCACCCTGCGGCGGCGTGGCCCTGCGACGGGGCGACGCCTTGCCGGATCCCTTGCCGGAACCCTTAGCGGTTGCCTTTGCCGGGGCCGTGCCGCGCCCCCTCGACGGGCGGTTGCGGGCGGGTCGGTCCTGGCGTTCGGAGCGGGTCATACGGAATTGCCCTCCTGGGGGATTCCTGAGGAGTCCTGGGGATTCCTGAGAACTGCGTGGGACTGCGGGGAACTGCATGGGCTGCCGGGAACGCGCCGTGGGCGGGCGCGTCTGTTCCGGCATGTCCCGGGGACAGCACAAACCGGGACCCGCACCTTCACGGTGCGGGCCCCGGTTGCGAGGTACGCGTCCGGCGATTAGGCCGGGACGATGTTCTCCGCCTGCGGGCCCTTCTGGCCCTGCGTGACGTCGAAGGAGACCTTCTGGCCCTCCTGGAGCTCACGGAAGCCCGAGGTGGCGATGTTGGAGTAGTGGGCGAAGACGTCGGCGCCGCCGCCGTCCTGCTCGATGAAGCCGAAGCCCTTTTCCGAGTTGAACCACTTCACGGTTCCAGTAGCCATGTCATTCTCCTAAAAGAGGTGCAGTGCCGGAAATCCGCACTTTACGAATTTCAAGTCGCCGCATTGAGCCCCATCCGGAGAAAGCCGGAAAACAATAATGCGCCTGAGGAAGCATTTCCGTCAGGCGCACATAAAGTTCATGGGTACCAAAACTGCAACTCGGCAACCGTAGCACGTTCCGTCGGCAAGCGGTGGGAACACGCCGCGCGGCCGGTCGGCGGATTCGGGTCCTGCCCTTGCGGGAACTGGCCGGGCGGGGCCGGAAAGGCCGCCGGAATCCTTGGCGCGACCGGTGTCGCGGCGGCCCGGCGGCCGGGTCCGGACCCAGTCCGCGGTCAGAGCCGTTCGATGATCGTCACGTTCGCCTGGCCGCCGCCCTCGCACATGGTCTGGAGGCCGTAGCGGCCTCCGGTGCGCTCCAGTTCGTGCAGCAGGGTCGTCATCAATTTCGCGCCGGTTGCGCCGAGCGGGTGACCGAGGGCGATCCCGCCGCCGTTGACGTTGACCCGGTCGGGGTCGGCCCCGGTCTCCTTCAGCCAGGCCAGGACGACGGGGGCGAATGCCTCGTTGATCTCGACCAGGTCCATGTCGTCGATGGTCATCGAGGTCTTCTTGAGCGCGTACGCGGTGGCCGGGATCGGTGCCGACAGCATGCGGATCGGGTCCTCGCCGCGCACCGAGAGGTGGTGGACGCGGGCGCGCGGGGTCAGGCCGTGCTCGGCGACGGCCCGCTCGGAGGCGATGAGCAGGGCGGCGGCGCCGTCGGAGATCTGCGAGGAGCACGCGGCGGTGATGGTGCCGCCGTCCAGGACCGGCTTCAGTCCCGCCATCTTCTCCGGGGTGGTGTCGCGGCGCGGCCCCTCGTCGGTGGTGACGCCCGCGAGGGCGACGGTCTCGCGGGCGAAGCGGCCCTCGTCGATGGCGCGGATCGCGCGCCGGTGGGAGCGGAGCGCGAACTCCTCCATGTCCTGGCGGCCGATGCCCCACTTCTCGGCGATCAGCTGGGCACCGTGGAACTGGTTGACCGGGGCGTCGCCGTACCGGGCGCGCCAGCCCTCGCTGCCCGCGTACGGGCCCTCGGTCAGCCCGAGGGGTTCGGCGGCCCGGCGGGAGGCGAAGGCGATGGGGATCTGCGTCATGGACTGGGTGCCGCCCGCGACCACCAGGTCCTGGGTGCCGGAGAGGACGCCCTGGGCGGCGAAGTGCAGGGCCTGCTGGGAGGAGCCGCACTGGCGGTCGACGGTCACGCCGGGGACCTCCTCGGGCAGTCCGGCCGCCAGCCAGCTGGTGCGGGCGATGTCGCCGGCCTGGGGCCCGACGGTGTCGAGGCAGCCGAAGACCACGTCCTCGACGGCCGCCGGGTCGATGCCGGTCCGTTCGACGAGGGCCTTCAGGACATGGGCGCCGAGGTCGGCGGGGTGGACGGCACCGAGGCCGCCCCCGCGCCGGCCGACCGGGGTGCGTACCGCTTCGACTATGTATGCCTCGGCCATGACTGCTGCTCCTTGGTGAGCGCGGGTGGGGTCAGGTGTCCAGGGCGATGCCGTCCAGGACCATCGAGAGGTACTGGCGGGCGATCTCCTCGGGGCTGTGCAGTCCGCCCGGCCGGTACCAGGACGCCGCGACCCAGACCGTGTCGCGGACGAAGCGGTAGGTCAGGCGGATGTCCAGGTCGGCGCGGAAGCTGTGGTCGGCGACGCCGCGTTCCAGCGTGCCGAGCCAGGCCTTCTCGAACTTCTGCTGGGAGTCGGCGAGGTACTGGAAGCGCGGCTGGTCGGCCAGATGCCTGGCCTCCTTCTGGTAGATGGCGACGGCGGCACGGTGCCGGTCGATCTCCCGGAAGGACTCGGTGACGAGTGCCTCGATGGTCCGCCTGGGGGCCAGCCCGGCGGCGAGGACCGTGTCGTACCCCTCCCAGAGTTCGGTGAGGAAGGTCGAGAGGATCTCGTCGAGCATCGATTCCTTGGAATCGAAGTGGTAGTAGAGGCTGCCCGCGAGCATCCCGGCCGCGTCCGCGATCTTGCGGACGGTGGTGGCGTTGTATCCCTGGGCGGCGAAGACCTCGGCGGCGGTGGCGAGCAGTTCGCGGCGCCGCTCGGGCGAGGGGGTCACCTGGGGCTTCTTCTTGGTAGGCACCCGGCCATTCTCCGCCCGGCGGCCGCTGCCGCGGGTGTCCCGTGCCGTCGCACGGTCAGGCCCGCTGACTGCTGACGGAGACGACCTCGCCGGTCAGGTACGAGGAGTAGTCGCTGGCGAGGAAGACGATGACGTTGGCGACCTCCCACGGCTCGGCGTACCGGCCGAAGGCCTCCTTCGCGGTCAGTTCGTCCAGGAGTTCGGCGGAGGTGACCTTCACCAGGTGCGGGTGCATGGCGAGGCTGGGCGCGACGGCGTTGACGCGCACGCCGTACCCGGCGGCCTCGATCGCGGCGCACCGGGTGAGCGCCATGACGCCGGCCTTCGCGGCGGCGTAGTGCGCCTGGCCGCTCTGGGCGCGCCAGCCGACGACGGAGGCGTTGTTGACGACGATGCCGCCGCGGCCCGCGGCCCTGAAGGAGCGCAGGGCGGTCCGGGTGCAGCGGAAGGTGCCGTTCAGAGTGACGTCGAGGACCTTGGTCCACTGTTCGTCGGTCATCTCGGTGAGTTCGGCGGTGCCGCCGAGGCCGGCGTTGTTGACGACGATGTCGAGGCCGCCGTGGGTCCGTTCGGCGAGCTCGAAGAGGGCTCGGACCTGGGTCTCGTCGGTGACGTCGCAGGGCAGCGCGGCGACGCGGTCCGCGCCGAACTCCTCGGCGAACGTCTGCTCGGTCTCCTTCAGCCGGCGGGCGTGCGCGTCGCCGATGACGACGCGGGCGCCCTCCTCCAGGAATCTGCGGGCGGTGGCGCCGCCGATGCCGGCGCCCGCGGCCGCGGTGACGACGGCGGTGCGGCCGGCCAGCAGCCCGTGCCCGGATACGTACTGCGGTGCGCTCACGCCCGTACCTCCTCGGTCCCGGCCCCCGGGTCCTCGACGGTGCTCGTGCCCGTACGTTAACCTACCAAACACTTGTTAGGGAAGGATGAGCCGATGCCCTCTGCCCACGACCCCTCCGCCGCCGGCCACCGGGACGGCCCGGTGCTCTACGAGCGCCGCGGCCCGGTCGCCCACCTCACGCTGAACCGCCCGCGCTACCGCAACGCCCAGAACTCGGCCATGACCTACGCCCTGGACGACGCGTTCTACCGGGCCGCCGAGGACGACGAGGTCAAGGTGGCCGTGCTGACGGGCGCCGGGGAGCACTTCTCGGCGGGCCACGACATCGGCACGCCCGAGCGCGACGCGCATCTGCCCTTCGAGCGCCGGGCGGGTCTGTGGTGGGACCACTCCGACAAGGCCGGGGCGGAGAGCCGCTTCGCCCGCGAGTCGGAGGTCTATCTGGGCATGTGCAGGCGGTGGCGCGAGCTGCCGAAGCCGGTCGTCGCATCCGTGCGGGGCGCCTGCGTGGCCGGCGGGCTGATGCTCGCCTGGATCTGCGACCTGATCGTGGCGAGCGAGGACGCCTTCTTCGCCGATCCGGTGGTGCGGATGGGCATTCCCGGTGTCGAGTACTTCGCCCATCCCTGGGTGATGCCGCCCCGGATCGCGAAGGAGTTCCTGTACACCGGCGACCGGATGAGCGCCCGCCGGGCGTACGAGGTCGGCATGGTCAACAAGGTGGTGGAGCGGGACGAACTGGCGGACGCCACCCATGAGTTGGCGCTGCGGATCGCCGCGATGCCCCGGCTCGGACTGGCCCTCACCAAGCGTGCGGTCAACCAGGCCGAGGACCTCCAGGGGATGCACACCGGGATGGACTCCGTCTTCGGGCTGCACCACCTCGCCCACGCGCACAACGCGGAGACGGCGGCGGATCCGCTGGGCGGCATGGACATCGCCTCGATGAAGAAGAAGGCGGACGGCTGATGGATCTGTCGGGCACGGAGCAGGAGGCGGAGTTCCGGGACGAGGCGCGCCGCTGGCTGCGGGCCCATGTGCCCGCCGCCCCGCTGCCGTCGCTGGAGACCGCCGAGGGCTTCGCCGCGCACCGGGAGTGGGAGGCGCGGCTGTACGCGGACCGCTGGTCGGTGGTCTCCTGGCCGGCCGAGTACGGCGGCCGGGGCGTCGACATCTTCCGGTGGCTGATCTTCGAGGAGGAGTACTACGCGGCGGGCGGCCCAGGCCGGGTCTCGCAGAACGGCATCAACCTCCTCGCCCCGACCCTCTTCGACCACGCCACGGACGAGCAGCGGGCGCGGGTCCTGCCGTCGATGGCGAGCGGCGAGGTCATCTGGGCGCAGGCCTGGTCCGAGCCGGAGTCGGGCTCGGACCTGGCGTCGCTGCGTTCGCGGGCGGTGCGCACGGACGGCGGCTGGCTGCTCTCGGGGCAGAAGACCTGGTCGTCCCGGGCCGCCTTCGCGGACCGGGCGTTCGGCATCTTCCGCAGCGATCCGGCCGCGGCGAGGCCGCACCACGGGCTGACGTATCTGATGTTCGACCTGTCGGCGCCCGGGGTCTCGGTCCGGCCGATCGGGCGGCTCGACGGCAAGCCGGCCTTCGCCGAACTGTTCCTGGACGAGGTGTTCGTACCGGACGAGGACGTCATCGGGGAGCCCGGCCGGGGCTGGCGTATCGCCATGTCGACAACGGGCAACGAGCGGGGGCTGACGCTCCGCTCCCCCGGCCGCTTCCTGGCCGCCGCCGACCGGCTGGCCGTGCTGTGGCGCACCCACGGCGACCCCTCGGACACGGCGACGCGGGACCGGGTGGCGGACGCGGTGATCGGGGCGCGCGCCTATCAGCTGTTCACCGCCGCCAACGCGTCCCGCTTCGCCGCCGGGTCGGCCATCGGCGCGGAGTCCAGCCTGAACAAGGTGTTCTGGTCCGAGTACGACATCGCCCTGCACGAGACCGCGCTCGATCTGCTGGGACCGGACGCGGAACTCGCCGCGTCCGACTGGGCCGAGGGTTACGTCTTCTCCCTCGCGGGCCCCATCTACGCCGGCACCAACGAGATCCAGCGCGACATCATCGCCGAGCGGCTGCTCGGCCTGCCGAAGGGACGGCGCTGATGCGTTTCCTCCTGGACGACGAGCAGCGGGAGTTCGCCCGCTCGCTGGACGCGATGCTGACCGCCGCGGACACCCCTTCGGTGGTTCGGGCCTGGGCCGCCGGGGACCACGGACCGGGCAGGGACCTGTGGGCGCGGCTGGCGGCGGCGGGGGTCTTCGCGCTCGCGGTGCCGCAGGCGTACGAGGGTGTCGGTCCGCTGCCGGTCGAAATCGCCGTCGCCTTCACCGAGTTGGGGCGGCACGCGGCGCCGGGACCGGTGGTGGAGACGGTCGCGGCCGCGGTGCTGCTGGCGGAGCTGGGCGGGCCGGCGGCCAAGGAGTGGCTGCCCCGGCTGGCGTCGGGCGCGGCGTCGGCGACGCTCCGGACGGACGGGAACGGGCCGTACGCGCTGGACGCGGACGCGGTGGACGCGGTGTTCACGGTGACCGGTGACGAGCTGCGGCTGGCGCCCGGCCCCGGCGCGCTCAGCGTGTCGTCCGACCCGGCCCGCCGGCTGTGGCGCCCCGCGCCGGGCGGGGAACTGCTCGCCTCGGGGCCCCGGGTGGCCGGGGCGGCGGCGCGGGCGGCCGGGTGGGCGGCCCTCGCGACGGCGGCACAGGCGCTCGGCACGGGCGAGGCCCTGTTGCGGACCACGGTCGAGTACGTGAAGCAGCGCACCCAGTTCGGTACCGCCATCGGCTCCTTCCAGGCGGTGAAGCACCGGCTGGCCGACACCCTGATCGGGCTGGAGTTCGCCCGTCCGCTGCTGTACGGGGCGGCGCTCGCGCTCGCCGAGGACGCGCCGGACGCCGGTGCGCAGGTGGCGGCGGCCAAGGCGACGGCGGGCGAGGCGGGGTACGCGGCGGCCGGGACGGCGCTTCAGCTGCACGGTGCGGTGGGGTACACGCAGGAGCTGGACCTGGCGCTGTGGCTTCGGAAGGCGCGGCCGCTGCGGGACGCGTGGGGCACGCCGGGGGCGTGCCGGGCGCGGGTGCTCGCCGACGGGCCCCCTGCGTCAGGAGGCCTCGCCCGGTGAGCCGTCTTCGTTGCCCCTTCGGAAGGTGCGCAGCGGGTGACCGGGGCGCCATGCCCGGATGACCACGGTGTCGCCGCCTTCGATCCCGGTGCGCACCACCTCGGTCAGCTCCGTCCGGAAGAGGTGGAAGGGCTCCGGCGGCTTCACCTCCTCGATGAAGCGGGCCAGCACGGCGGGGTCGGTCACCTCCACGGCGCGGCCGGAGATCCGGACGTCGCCGTCGGCCAGCTCGGCGTCCGGTCCGGGGTTGGCGTGCACCGCGAACCGCGGATCGCGCAGCAGGTCCAGCGCCTTGCGCGAGTCCGGCATCATGCCGAGCCACACCTCGCCGAAGCGGAAGTCCACCTCCAGCCCGGTCACGCGCGGCGATCCGTCCTTGCGCAGGGTCGCCAGGACGTGGTGCTCGTACTGCTGGAAGCGGGCCCGGACGGTTTCGGCGAAGGCAGGCTCCGCCGACCTGAAATCTTCCCAGGAACTCGATGTCATGCGTCCATGGAACCGTGGATACCCGACATCCTCTGTCCTGATTCTCCGGCCCGCGCCGGCCCGTCCGTCCTTCGGCCCGTCCGGGCTCAGCCGTCCGACAGGGTGACCAGCAGCGCCCACCCGTGGGTCCGCAGCACCCCCGCCGATGCGTCGCGCGTCAACAGCGCGTCGTGGCGGTCGAGTCCGCACTCGGTGCCGTCGAGCACCGCGCCGTCCTCCAGCGCGACGGCGAGCACCGCCCCGCCCGGGGGCGCCGACAGCCGGACCGTGCCGCGCACCACCGCGACGGCCGCGCTCGTCCGCCCCCTGCGGCACATCACATTGAGGTTGACGACGGGGCCGCCGAGCAGGGTGCCCTCGGTCGTCAGGTCGCCGGGGAAGCCGTACGGCCAGTACGGCTCGTCGACGATGTGGTGCTCACCGTCCACCATGAGGTCCATGCCCGCGCCCTCGACCACGGTCAGGACGCGGTCGACGCCGGGGAACGTGGAGAACGGCCCGTCCTCGGTCACCTCGGCGAGGCTGACCCGCCAGTCGAAGGCGTCCATCGGCGCGCCCTCGGGGTATGCCGCGATCTCCCGGGTGACTCCCCCGCCGTTCTTCCAGGGCGTGGCCGTACGGCCGGCCGCACGCAGTACCCGGGCGGTCACCCGACGATCCCCTGGGCCCTGGCCGAGGCCAGCCACTGCGGGAATTCGGCGACGATCCGATCGTACAGCTCGGCGTCCGGGACCTGGCGCGGGTCGGGTCCGGCGTGGAAGAACCCGGCGTTGTCCACGGCGCGTTTGGCGGGCACGGCCAGTTCGTCGAGCTTGCGCAGGAAGTCGAACTGGTTGCTCCGCTTGTTGCCGAAGCCGATGAACTGCCAGAACAGGGGGAGTTTCGCCGCCTTGCAGAGATAACGTTCCGCCGCGTGCTTGCTGATCGGGCCGCCGTCGGTCTGGAAGACGACGAGCGCGGGCGCGGTGGAGCCGCTGTCGAGGTAGTGGTCGATGACGGCGTCCATGGCCAGGTGGTAGCTGGTCTTTCCCATGTGACCGAGGCCGGCCACGATCGTGTCGACCCGGCCCCGGTGGTCCTCCAGCGCGATGTCGGTGACGGCGTCGACCTCCGTGGAGAACAGGACGAGGGGGACGCGGCCGTCGTCGTCCAGATGGGCCGAGAGCCCCAGCACCCGGTCGGCCAGGGCCTGGACGCTGCCGTCCTTGTAGTACTCCCGCATGGAGCCGGAGTGGTCGAGCACCAGATAGACCGCGGCGCGCTCGCCGCTCATGCGGTGCTTCGTCAACGAGACCCCGGCGCTCTTGTAGAGGCTGACCAGCGCGGGCGCGCTCTTCTCGATCGTGTGGAGGCCGATGGCCGGACCTGGTGCGGCGGCGGGCGAGCCGGCCATGCGGTGTCTCCGATCCTCGACGTGCCGGGCCCCTTGAGCGTAGGCCACCCGGGCATGCCCCGACCGGGCGGTGTTCGCTATGTTGATCTGCCGCCGCCCCCACCGGCCGCTCGTGTCCGCCCACCTGTGAAGGAGCTTGCCGTGGAGGCCGCGGTCACCACCTGTTATCGCCATCCGTCCTACGAGACGTATGTGAGCTGCACCCGCTGCGAACGCTTCATCTGCCCCGACTGCATGCGTGAGGCCGCCGTCGGCCACCACTGCGTGGAGTGCGTGAAGGAGGGGCAGCGCTCGGTCCGGCAGCCACGGACCGTGTTCGGCGGCGCGGTGTCGCGGACCGCGGTGCCGGTCGTCACGTATGTGCTGATCGGGCTCAACATCGCCGCCTACCTGGGCGAGTTGATCCGTCCGGGGATCGTCGGCCGGTTCGAGATGCTCGGTGCCGGGCTGGACGGACCGGACGGCGGCCAGTACGTCTACGAGGCCGGGGACTTCCCCGGCTTCGATGTGATCGGGGTGGTGGCCGGCGAGTGGTACCGGCTGCTCACCGGGGCCTTCCTGCATCTGCCGCCGGGCGGCTCGTCCCTCGGTTCGCTGCCGTTCGGGGTGCTGCACATCCTGTTCAACATGTACGCGCTGTGGAACCTGGGCCGGGTCGTGGAGGAACAGCTCGGCCGGGCCCGCTATCTCGCGCTGTATCTGCTGTCCGCGCTGGGCGGTTCGGTCCTGGTCCATCTGATCGCGCCGTTCACCGGCACGGTGGGCGCCTCGGGTGCGATCTTCGGGCTCGGGGCGGCGTTCTACGTCATCAACCGCCGGCTGGGCCGCGACATGCGGGCGGTCAACCGGTTCATGGCCGGATTCCTGATCTGGATGGTGATCTCGGCCGGATTCGCCTCGTGGCAGGGCCACTTGGGCGGGCTCCTGACGGGTGGCATGGTCACGCTCGCGTACGCCTACGCCCCCGCGAAGCGCCGTACGACGGTCCAGGCCGCCGCGTGCGTGGTGCTGTTCGCCGTGCTGGTGCTGCTGGTGGTGCTCAAGAACTCCGCGCTGACGGGCTGAGGGGCCCGGCCGGGATCCCGCCGGGCGCGCCCCAGGGCCTCGGGTGAGGACTTTAGAGCGGCTCGCCCGGCGCCAGCCGGTGCACTCCGGGCAGGTGCGCGTCCAGCTCGCCGGGGGCGAACCGGGTCATCCCCACCACATGCCAGAACTCACCCGCGGCGTCCCCGTCGTACTTGTAGCCGCCCGCCGGGGTCAGCGTCGCCCAGCCGCCGGGCAGCCCGATGAGCGTGGCCGTGGGGACCGGAACCGAGCCGTCCGGCGGCAGGTCCCACAGCCGTACGGTGCCGTCCTCGCCGGCGCCGGCCAGGGTGCGGCCGTCCGGGCTGAACACGAGCGAGAGGATCCGGCCGGTGGGGCCGGTGAGCAGCCCGAGCCGTTCGCCCGTCTCCGCGTGCCACAGGCCGACCGTGCGGTCGTCGCCCGCCGTGGCGAGCAGCGGTCGCACCGGGTGGGCGGCGACGGTCCAGAGCTTGCCCGTGTGACCGGTCAGCCGCAGCGTCGGGGTGCCGTCCCGCCGGACGGTCGCGAGGCCGTCCCAGCCCGCCGTGGCCAGCCAGGTGCCGTCGCCGCCGAAGGCCACCCCGTACACGCGGTCGGTGTGCTCGCGCTGTTCCGTCAGGAGTTCGCCGGTGTCGGCCCGCCACAGCCGGACGGCTCCGTCGTCGCAGCCGGTGGCGAGGGTGGGCGGGCCGCCGGTGCCGAAGGCGATGGACCTGACCCTGCCCCGGTGCTCGGACAGGGTGACGACGGGTGCCCCGGTGGAGCGGTACCAGAGGCGGACGGTGTCGTCGTCGTTCGCGGTGGCGATCAGGGCGCCGTCGGCGCTGAACGCTCCGGCCCAGATGTGCTCGGTCTCGGCGTCCAGTTCACGCAGGTGCGCCCCGCCCACGGCGCTGCGCAGATGGATGTCGCCGTCGTTGCTGACGGTGGCGAGGATGTCCTCGGCAGGGCTGAAGAAGGCGGAGACGAGGTGGTTGCTGCGGCCCGTCAGCTCGTCGGCGCACTGACCCGTCCGGGTCTCCCACAGCCGTACGGCGCCGTCGTTGCCGGTCGCCGCGAGCAGCGAGCCGTCGGCGCTGAACGAGAGCCCGGTGACCCGGCGGCCGTGGCCGCGCAGGATACGGCGGCCCTGCCCGGTGTCGGCGTCCCAGATCTGGGCGCCGCCGTCGTTGCCGACGGTCAGGAGCCTGCGGTCCCCGGGGCGGAAGGCGCAGGCCCAGGCGGAGCCCCGGTGCGCGGTGGGCTGCCGGTCGTGGAGGGTGACGGTGCGGCCCGTGCGCGCTTGGCCGGAGACCTTCCACAGCCGGACCTTGCCGTCGCTGTCGCAGGAGCCGAGGAGCTGTCCGGTGGGGTCGAACAGCACCACGTAGACCGCGCCCGTGCAGCGTTCCATGACGCCCGCGGGCGTGCCGACGACCGGGTCCCAGAGCCGGACCTGCCCGTCGGTGTCACCGGTGGCGAGCAGGTTCCCCTCGGGGTGGAAGTCGAGGGCGTATACGCGCCCGGTGTGGCCGGTGAAGGTGTGCAGCAGACGGGCGTCGCCGGCCCGCCATATCCGGACCGTGCCGCCGTCCGGGCCACCCTGGTCCGCGGTGGCCAGCAGCGTGCCGTCGGGGCTGAACCTCGCCCGGTACACGGTGCCCTGATGCCCGGTCAGCTCTCCCTCGCAGACGCCGTCGGAGAGGTTCCAGCGCCGGACGCGGCCGGCCGGTGGCCACGGACCAGACCGTGACCATGCCCTCGCGGTCGCCGGTGGCGAGCAGGGTGCCGTCCCGGTCCGGGACGACCGGCCACACCCCGCCCGGATGCACCTCCAGCCGGTGGCGGCAGACCCCGGAGACCGGATCCCACAGCCGTACGGTGCCGTCGGAGCAGCCGGTCGCGATGGTGTCTCCGGCGATCTTCACCGCGTACACCCGGCCCGAGTGCCCCTGGAGCGTGCGCAGGGCCAGGCCGGTCTCCGCGTCGCAGATCAGTACGCCGCCGTCCTCGCTGCCGACCGCGAGGATCTCTCCGTCGGGGCTGAAGGCGATGGGCTCCGGAAGCCGGCTGGTCCGGGTGTCGAAGCCGTAGGGCACGCCGACCGCGGACGGGCGGTAGCCGGCTTCGACGGGCATGCCGGGGGCGATGGCCGCGACCCGCAGTTCGGGGGCCGTCCGTACGGGGTCGTCCCAGACCGGGGCGATCAGCGCGGCCCGGTTCCAGCGGCTCCCCGTGAGGTCCGCGCCGGTGAGGTCGGCGCGGGTGAGCCTGCTGCCGGTGAAGTCGGCGCCCGTGAGGTCCGCCCCGGCGAGGCCGGCGTGGTCGAGCCTGGCCCCGGCGAGGTCGGCGTCGCGGAGCACGGCGCCGGACAGGTCCGTCCCGGTGAGCCGGGCATCGGTCAGGACGGCACCGGACAGGTCGGCTCCCGAGAAGTCCCGGTAGGACAGGTCCTCGCCGGCCAGCCTGGCCCCGCGCAGATCGGCGCCGGCCGGAACCCGGAGCCGGTCGCCGACGCGCAGGGCGTTGCCGCGGGCCGCCTCGCTCACGGCGGGACCGTCCGGGGCGAGCGTGTCGCGGACCCAGCCGGCGCAGATCTCGTGGTCGGCGAGGTCGCAGAGGAATTCGATGGCGAGGCGGCTGAACGGGCGGGCGGCGAGCAGCCTGTCGTCCCCCTCACCCAGCCGGTTCGCGGCCTCCCTGGCGACCAGCCATTCGAGTACCGAGCCGTGGATGAACTGGAACACGCCGTCGTCGCTGCGGACCAGCAGGCTGCCGGCGCCGACCGCCTGGGCCTGCTCGTCGGAGGAGAGGGCCGCGCTCCGGAGTTCCGGGGCGGTGAGTCCGCCGAGAGCGGTGGCCACGGTCTCGGCCAGTTCGTCCAGGCGCAGCGCGGTCCGGCCGGACTCCCACAGGTGCAGGGCGAGCGCGGTGACGGCGGACCACAGGGCGGCGGCGCCGAGGCCGGGTGCCGCGCCGGCCCCGCCCTGGCCACGCCGTTCCTCGTGGTCGATCCAGGAGGTGAAGACGTCTTCGTAGAGCCGGGCGGGGCTGAGCGCGTGGCCCGCTCCCGCGACGGCCCGCAGCCGGTCCTGGCTGAGCAGCGAGGCGAAGGAGAGCAGCCGCGGGTTGCCGCACAGCGCGAGCAGGTCCGGGATGTTGCACAGCAGTTGGAAGCGCTGCTCGGCGATCTCCTCGTCGCCGAAGACCCGGACGAGGTAGGAGCGCACCTGGTCGGGGGTGAAGCCCTGGACGGCGAGAATCCGGCGCTGGGGCAGCAGTCCGACGCGTTCGCCGAGGGCGGTGAGGATCTGGTCGTGGGACTTGAAGTGCTGGGTGCGGCTGCTGACGACGATCTTCGCCCGGTCCACCGCCGCGTCCAGGAGGACCTGCAGGTGGTCGGCGGCGCGGTGGTAGCTGACCCGGTTGACGAGTTCGTCGAAGCCGTCGAAGAGCAGGACGACACGGCCCTGGGCGAGCATGTAGCGCAGCGCCCGCAGGTCGATGGTGTCGACGCCGTGGCCCGCGAGGTGGGCGGCGACCAGGCCTTCGAGGCTGTGGGCGCGGTCGAGGGCGTTGAGCGGGATGAGCAGCGGGATGAGGTGGGGAAGCTGTTCGGGGATGCGCCGGGCCAGTTCGCGCAGGGCGAAGGTCTTGCCGTGGCCGAAGTCGCCGAGGAGCAGCAGGAACCGTCCCTGGTCGCTCTCCAGAAGGTCGATGAGGTCCTCGACGAGTCCGTGGTGTTCGGCGTTCTCGGACCGGTCGGCGTCGCGGTAGCGCTGGGGCAGGTAGCGGGCGGGCGGGTACTGCTCGCTGCTGTTCAGCCGGGCGGTCTGGGCGGCGACGTACTCGCGCAGGTCCAGCAGTCCCTGGAACTCGATGAAGCTGCGCAGCCGGATGCGGACGGGCCGGGAGGCGGCGCGCTCGCGCAGGGCCGGGTCCGGGGCGTCGCCCGCGTAGACGAGCGTGGCGTCGGTGGCCGGTCCGGCGGCGTGCGCCCGGGCGACGAAGCGGTCGAGTTCGGGTTCGGTGGGGGTGGTGGGGTGGACGGCGATGCGCTGCTGGCGCACCACTCCGTCCTCCTGCCAGGTGGCCATGATCTGGGCCATGTCGGCGGGGTGGCGGCGGGGGATGTCGCGCAGGAGTACGCCGTCCCTGCGGGCCCGGCAGATCTCCTTGACGCGGTCGGTGAGCGAGTCCCCGGAGGCGTCGGCGGCCGGCTGGTCGAAGTCGGGTGCCGTCGGGGCGGTGGCGGCCGGGTCGCCGGCCGGGAAGACCCGGCCGGTACCGCGCCATGATCCGGGGATCCGGACCGGGTCCGTGGCGGCGCTGCGGCCGTCCCAGCGGGTGACGCCGTCCGCGGCGATCTGCAGGAGCTGGAAGCCGGCGGGGGCGGCCGCGCCGAACACGGGCAGTTCGCCGGAGCCCGCCGTGACGGTGTGGTGGCCCGGTTCGGCGTCGGTGGTGCGGGGGCCTCCGGTGGGGCCGTGCAGCAGCAGGTTGAGCCGGGGGCCGGCCAGCCGGGCGAGGGCGTCCGCGTCGCGCAGCGCGCCGGGGCCACCGGCGGCGTCGGCGCGGTGGCGGGCGGCGGTGAGCGGGTGGCGCAGGGCCCCGAGGCGCAGCCAGCCCTGCTCCTCGTAGCCGCGCAGCGCGTCGGCGAACCAGGCGGCCTGGTCGCGGCCGACGGAGCCGTACTGATCGTCGGGGCGGTGGCTGAAGGCCATGGAGGAGTTGAACCCGGCGACCACCGTGTTGAGTTCGGGCACCGGGAACAGGGTCCAGGGCTGATCGCTGTCGAACACGACGTCCAGGCCGTGGTACAGGCTGCGGAACAGCCGGGTGTAGTGGCGCCATTTGGGCCAGTACGGGGGCTGCGGCGCGACCTCGTCCGCCTCGCAGCTGTGGAAGTAGCCGCGGCAGGCGGCCTGGTTCACGTCCTGTGCGCCGGGGACCACCATCACCCGTTGCGGCGGCAGGTCGAGTTGCGAGCGGATCGCGGTGAGGAAGCTGAGTGCCTGGTCGCATTCGCGGGGGCTGCCGGAGGCGGTGAGGTCGCCGGTGACGACCAGCAGATCGGGAGCGGGTGCTCCGGCGTCCCGGAGTTCGACGATGTCGCCGCGGATCTGCCGGCTGAGGGTGTCGGGTTCCCGGCCGCGCCCGAAGTCGGGGCCGGCCAGGTGCAGGACGGTGACCGTCTCGCGGGCCGCGGCCGCCGCCGCGGCGGGCGGGAATCCTGGGGCGCGGGCGGGCCTGCGGCGGCCCGTGCGGCCGGAGGTGCGGGCGGCCAGGGGGTTCGGGCCGGGGGGATACGGGTCCGGTCCGGTGGTGGACCGGCCGGGCCCCGAGCCGGGGTATCCGGGGCGGCGGGCCGGCCTGGCGTGACCGTCCATGGCCTGTCCCACCCGGGTCAGCAGCAGGGAGCGCGCGGTGTCGGCGTCGTCGACCCCGACCAGATCCACGTAGGTGATGGTGGCCAGGAGCCCCTCGATCGGGATGTCGTCGACCCGTACGGTCAGCAGCCGGCGTTCCGGGTCCTCGGGGGCCGCGCGGAGCGCGGCCTGCCATTCCATGCGGCCGTAGGTCGAGCGTTCGTAGTGGCGGGAGAGGACGGCGATGACGGCGGCGGACTCGCTGACCCCGCGATCCATGTAGTCGATGAAATTGGTTCCGGGGACGAAGTCCCAGGCCTGCACGACGGTGCGGTATCCGGCGGATTCCAGCGACCACGCGATCCAGGCGGCCCACTGTTCGTCGGCCGGGGAGTAGCTGATGAAGAAATCGAACTCACTTGCCGATAAACCCAGTTCACCGTCTGCCACCATGGGTCCATGGTAAGAGATCTCTCCCTGCGGCGTCTGCGTGACGGGCAGTCCGAAGGCACCGGTGCGCGGTCCGTCGTGCGGCGGCTGCATCCGCTGGACTGGCTCGCGGGCGGGCTGCTGGTGCTGGGAGTGGTGGCGGTGACGACCGGGCTGCTGCCCGCCGATCCGGCGGCCGAGCAGATGCGGCGCATCGGTCCGCTGCTGGTGTTTCTCGCCACCGTGATCGTGATGGCCGAGCTGGCGGGCCGGGCCCAGGTCTTCGATGTGGTGGCGTCCTGGGTGGCGCGGGCCGGCCGGGGCCGGTATCCGCTGCTCTTCGGGCTCTGTGTGGTCTTCGCCTCGCTCACCACCATCACCCTGAACCTGGACACCACCGCGGTCCTGCTCACTCCGGTGATGCTGGCGCTGGCGGCACGGGTGGGCATCGCGGCGGTGCCGCTGGCGATGACGACGGTGTGGCTGGCGAACACCGCGAGCCTGCTGCTGCCGGTGTCGAACCTGACCAATCTGCTGGCGGCGGACCGGGTGGCGCTGTCGCCGTCCGGTCTGGCGGCGGTGATGTGGCTGCCCCAGCTGGTGTCGGTCGGGGTGACGTCGCTGTGTCTGTGGATCTTCTACTGGCGGCGCGGCCGGCGGGGCGCGGACCGGTACGTCCCGCCCGCGGTGCCCGCGCCGGACGATCCGGTGCTGCTGCGGATCTGCTCGGTGGCGTGCGGTGGGTTCCTGCTGGCGATCCTGCTCGTGGACGTACCGCTGTGGTCGGCCTCGCTGGTCGCGATGCTGGTGGTGGTGGCGGCGTTCGCGGTGCGGCGGCGGGAGGAGGTGCGGCTGTCGTTGGTCCCGTGGCGGCTGCTGGTGCTGGTCCCCGGCATGTTCCTGGTGGTGGAGACGGTCAGCGCGCACGGGCTGCACGATCTGCTGGGACGGGCGCTGGGATCGGACGACGGCTTCGTGGGCATGCTGCGGTCGGCCGGCGTGGGCGCGGGGCTGTCCAATGTGCTGAACAACCTTCCGGCCTATGTGGCGGGCGAGTCGGTCGTCCCGGTGGCCAACCACGACCAGTTGCTCGCGCTGCTGGTCGGGGTCAACGCGGGGCCCGTGATCACCCCGTGGGCGTCGCTGGCGACCCTGCTGTGGTTCGAGCGGTGCAGGTGGCACGGGACCAGGATCCGCACCGGGCGCTTCGTGCTGACCGGGCTGGTGCTGTCTGTGACGGTGACGCTCGCCACCACGTGCGCGCTGGCGCTGGTCCGCTGAGTTCTCAGCCGGGCAGCTCCGGGCGGGGCACCGAATCCACCTGTGCGAGCAGGTAGTCGAGCGCGTCGGCGCGAGCGGCGACAAAGCTGTGTCCGTCGCCCTGTGCGGTGTCCCCGGGCCGGAGCACCTCTCCGCGCAGCGTCCGCAGACACACCCCCGACTCGGCGGCGAGCAACGCGCCGGCGGGCAGGTCGAGGCCCTCGGCCCGGTATCCGACGAATCCGTCGATGGTGCCCCGGGCCAGCATGCTCCAGCCCAGCAGCGGGGCCCACAGCTGGAGCACCCGGCGGCATCCCAGCTCCAGCTGCCTGCGGAGTCCGGTGGCGGCGGCGTCGGCCCGGCCCACCGCGTATCCCTGGGTCCAGGCGATGACCGGTCCGGTGGCGGGCAGGGTTCCGTCCGGGCCGGTGAGCGGGCCGGACCCGCCGTGCGCGCCCCGGCCGGAGACCGCGTGCCAGGTGCTGCGGGTGAGCGGTTCGTGGATCACGCCGAGCACGGGCGCTCCGGCCACGCACAGTGCGATGCCGACGACGCAGGCCGGCAGGCCGATGGCCACGTTGTTGGTGCCGTCCAGCGGATCGACCAGCCAGGTGCGGTGGCCGCCGCCGTCGAGCAGTCCGGCCTCCTCCGACAGGATCCGGTCGTGCGGGAAGTAACGCCGCAGTCTGCCGAGCACCACTTCCTCGGCCGCGAGGTCCAAGGAGGTCACGACGTCCCCGGACGCGCTCTTCGTACGGACCGTCATGGGTGCCCGGAAGTGCTCCCGGAGCACGGTCCCGGCCGCTTCGGCCGCGGCCACCGCCACCGTCCGTTCGTGCTCGTACGGGCCGGCGGGTGCCGGGTCAGGCGCTGATGCGGCCATCGATCCTCCTGAGTGCCGTACGGACCAGCTCCGTCGTCTGCTGCTCGTCGCACAGTTGGCGGGTCATGGTGCGCGCGGGGCCGTCGAGGGGACCGAGCGACAGGTCCGCGCCGCCGGGCACCGAACGGCCCAGCACCAGCGTGGCCGCCGGGGCCGGGTCCGCGACGGAGGTGGCGTGGAACTCCCCCGCGGTGAGCGTGTACGTCTCCCCGCGGCCGCTGATGTGCGCGCGCCCCGGTTCGCCGCGGACCAGTTCGGTGGTGGGCACGATGTCGTCGACGCCGCCGGGCCCGCTGCGCACTTCGAATATCCGGTGGGTGGGCCGGGCGGTGGCCGCGCTGACCCGCACCGGAAGATTGGCGACCCTGCCGTACAGGACGTGGCTGCGCAGCTCCCAGCTGTGGGCGTGCCACGCCGCGGTGTCCGGTTCCGCTCCGTAGTCCGGGTCGAAGAGGTGGACGCAGATCCCCCGCGGTCCGTCGCGCAGCACCGGCAGGCAGAGGAAGCCCAGTGGATGGCGGACGGCGCGCAGTACGCGAACGCCGGTGGCGACGTCGGTGAGCGCGTCGACCGTGTGGCCGCGGGCGTCGGTGGAGCTCCGGCCGCCGTCCACGAGGGCCCGTTCCAGCTCGTCGTAGTCCATGGGATCGCGCCGGCGGCGCCTCACCTCCGGTAGGGGTCCTCCGCGTGCAGTGCCTTGACGATGATTTCGCCGATGTCGCTGTCGGTGAATGTGCGGGGCAGCGGCAGATCCAGTGCCTCGAAGAGACCGCGGGTCTCGTCGACCGTGGGTTCCTCGCTCAGTGGTGCGTCGGTGCGGATCGGGATCGCGACGGCCTGTTCCCGGCTCTGGTGGAGCTCGGTGACGTAGTAGTCGTAGAGCGGCTGCCGTCGTTCCACCATGAGGTTCACCCGCGATGTGTCGTCCTGGGTGACGATCAGGCAGGACTCGGACAGGTCGAAGCGGAGCGTGGGCACGGAGGCGGAGAGGTGCACCGAGATGTCCAGGGTGGTGAGTCTGCCCTGGTACCAGCAGGCGGCGAGGACCGTCGCGTACGACTCCTTGCGGACCCGGTCGGTCGTCCAGTGTCCCGCGTGCCCGGTGACGGTCTGGCCGGCGAACATCTGCCGGAACCTGGCGTAGGCCTGGCAGATCCGTTCGTCGGCCGGGTTGATGATGTCGATCTTCATCGTGAGCTGGGAGCGCTGCTCCCTGGCGGTGGCGACGCACTGGGGCAGGGTGACGGCCCGCAGGTA
The DNA here is from genome assembly GCF_038448545.1 of Streptomyces sp. CLV115. Taxonomy (NCBI): domain Bacteria; kingdom Bacillati; phylum Actinomycetota; class Actinomycetes; order Kitasatosporales; family Streptomycetaceae; genus Streptomyces; species Streptomyces sp. CLV115. The sequence goes on along the minus strand of NZ_JBCEWQ010000092.1, from coordinate 9,395 downwards.
GGTTCCGGTACCGCCCTTGAAGTACCAGAGGTTGGTGTGCCGGCGGGCGGCGCGCAGCGCCTCGGCGACCTCGTTGCCCGCGAGGGAGCGCACCATGGTGAGGTCCTCCAGCGCGCGGCGGGTGCCGGCCATCGCGTCCTGGATCGCGGCCGGCTGGCGCAGCCGTTCCACGATCGAGCCGAGTGCCAGAGCACCGAGGACCACCAGCGTGGCGCCGGACGACACGTCGCTGGAGATCACATCGCCGAAGATGTCCAGGAAACCGATGGTCAGCGCGACGCTCGCGGCGATGACGACGTCGATGTTCTTCAGGATCCAGGCGACGGACCGCTCCAGGCGCCGTCCGCGCGCAGTCATGGGCATGCTCCTCCCCCGTGGAATGCCCTCCTGATCGTAGGAGAACGGGGCGGTGGGCCGCCAGGGGGTATGAGGGGCTCACACCCTCGGTCCGTGAGCCCCCTCTCCCGGGCGGACCGGCCCCGGACGCGCCACGGCGCCTGCCGAATCGTCCGGTCGGGGACGGGCAGGCGCCGCGTTCAGTTCCGCACGCCGTTGTGCGGGACGTCTGTGTGTGCCGTGATCAGACCGTCAGCGCACGGTCCGTCGGGCGGATCGGGGCCGGCAGGGCGCTGGCTCCGGTCAGGAAGCGGTCCACCCCGCGGGCCGCGGAGCGGCCCTCGGCGATGGCCCACACGATGAGGGACTGGCCGCGGCCGGCGTCACCGGCGACGAAGACCCCGCCGACGTTGGTGGCGTAGTCCGCGTCGCGCGCGACGTTGCCGCGCTCGTCGAGCTCCAGGCCGAACTGCTGGACCAGGCCGTTGGCCTGGTCGGTGCCGGTGAAGCCCATGGCGAGGGTGACCAGCTGCGCGGGGATGGACCGCTCGGTGCCGGGCTTCTGTTCCAGCTTGCCGTCCTTGAACTCCACCTCGATCAGGTGCAGCGCCTGGACGTCGCCGTTCTCGTCGCCCTCGAAGTGGGTGGTGGAGACGGAGTAGACCCGCTCGCCGCCCTCCTCGTGCGCGGAGGTGACCTTGTAGAGCATCGGGAACGTCGGCCAGGGCTGGTTGGCGTTCCGGTCCTCGCCCGGCCGGGGCATGATCTCCAGCTGGGTGACGGAGAGCGCGCCCTGGCGGTGGGCGGTGCCGACGCAGTCGGCGCCGGTGTCGCCGCCGCCGATGACGACGACGTGCTTGCCCTCGGCGGTGATCGGGGAGACCGTCAGGTCGCCCTCCTGCACCTTGTTGGCCAGCGGCAGGTACTCCATGGCGAAGTGCACGCCGTTCAGCTCACGGCCCGGGACGGGCAGGTCGCGCGAGACGGTGGCACCCGCGGCGATGACGACCGCGTCGTAGCGGCGGCGGAGCTTGGCGGCGTCGATGTCGCGGCCGATCTCCGTCTCGGTGCGGAACTTGGTGCCCTCCGCGCGCATCTGCTCGATGCGGCGGTTGATGTGCGACTTCTCCATCTTGAACTCGGGGATGCCGTACCGGAGAAGACCTCCGATGCGGTCCGCGCGCTCGTAGACGGCGACGGTGTGGCCGGCCCGGGTCAGCTGCTGGGCGGCGGCGAGACCCGCCGGGCCCGAGCCGATCACGGCGACGGTCTTGCCGGAGAGCCGCTCGGGCGGCTGCGGGGTGACGTCACCGTTGCCCCACGCCTTGTCGATGATGGAGACCTCGACGTTCTTGATGGTGACGGCCGGCTGGTTGATGCCGAGCACGCACGCCGACTCGCACGGGGCGGGGCAGAGCCGCCCGGTGAACTCCGGGAAGTTGTTCGTGGCGTGCAGGCGCTCGGACGCGGCCGACCAGTCCTCGCGGTAGGCGTAGTCGTTCCACTCGGGGATGAGGTTTCCGAGCGGGCAGCCGTTGTGGCAGAACGGGATGCCGCAGTCCATGCAGCGGCCGGCCTGCTTGCTGATGATCGGGAGCAGCGAGCCCGGAACGTAGACCTCGTTCCAGTCCTTGACGCGCTCGCCCACGGGGCGGGTCTCGGCGACCTCGCGCCCGGTGGTCAGGAAGCCCTTGGGGTCAGCCATTGGTCGCCGCCTCCATCATCTTCTCGGTGGTCTCCTGCTCGGAGAGACCGGCGAGCTCAGCGGCGTCCTTGGCGGCGAGCACTGCCTTGTAGGTGGACGGGATGATCTTGCTGAAGCGGGTCACGGCGGTGTCCCACTCGGCAAGCAGCTTCTCGGCGACCGTGGATCCGGTCTCCTCCTGGTGGCGGCGCACCACATCGTGCAGCCACTGCCTGTCGGCGTCGGAGGGGGTCTCGACGGCACCGAGGTTGCCGGCGTTGACGTTGTCGGGGTTCAGGTCGATGACGTACGCGACACCGCCCGACATGCCCGCGGCGAAGTTGCGTCCGGTCTCGCCGAGGACGACGGCGTGCCCGCCGGTCATGTACTCGCAGCCGTGGTCGCCCACGCCCTCCGAGACGACCGTGGCGCCGGAGTTGCGGACGCAGAACCGCTCACCGGTGCGGCCGCGCAGGAACAGCTCGCCGCCGGTGGCGCCGTAGGCGATGGTGTTGCCCGCGATGGTGGAGTACTCGGCGAGGTGGTCGGCGCCGCGGTCCGGGCGGACGACGACCCGGCCGCCGGAGAGGCCCTTGCCGACGTAGTCGTTGGCGTCGCCCTCCAGGCGCAGCGTCACGCCGCTCGGCACGAACGCGCCGAAGGACTGGCCGGCGGAGCCGGTGAAGGTGATGTCGATGGTGTCCTGCGGCAGACCGGCGCCGCCGAACTTCTTCGTCACCTCGTGGCCGAGCATGGTGCCGACGGTCCGGTTGATGTTGCGGATCGCGATCTGGGCCCGGACCGGCTGGGCGGCTTCGGCGCTGTCCGCGTTCAGGGCGTCGGCGGCGAGCTTGATCAGCTCGTTGTCGAGGGCCTTGGCGAGACCGTGGTCCTGCTCGGTCCGGGCGTGGCGGACCGCGCCCTCGGGCAGCTCGGGGACGTGGAAGAGCGGCTTCAGGTCGAGCCCCTGCGCCTTCCAGTGCGTGACCGCACGGTCGGTGTCGAGCAGCTCGGCGTGGCCGACGGCCTCCTCGATCGTACGGAAGCCGAGCTCGGCGAGGATCTCGCGGACTTCCTGGGCGATGAACTCGAAGAAGTTGACGACGTACTCGGCCTTGCCGGAGAACCGGTCGCGCAGGACGGGGTTCTGGGTGGCGATGCCGACCGGGCAGGTGTCCAGGTGGCAGACGCGCATCATGACGCAGCCGGAGACGACGAGCGGCGCGGTCGCGAAACCGAACTCCTCGGCGCCCAGCAGTGCGGCGATGACCACGTCGCGGCCGGTCTTCAGCTGGCCGTCGGTCTGTACGACGATGCGGTCGCGCAGACCGTTGAGCAGCAGGGTCTGCTGGGTCTCGGCGAGGCCGAGCTCCCAGGGGCCGCCCGCGTGCTTCAGGGAGGTGAGCGGGGAGGCGCCCGTTCCGCCGTCGTGGCCGGAGATCAGGACGACGTCCGCGTGTGCCTTGGAGACACCGGCGGCGACCGTGCCGACGCCGACCTCGGAGACCAGCTTCACGTGGATGCGGGCCGCCGGGTTGGCGTTCTTGAGGTCGTGGATCAGCTGAGCCAGGTCCTCGATGGAGTAGATGTCGTGGTGCGGCGGCGGCGAGATGAGGCCGACGCCCGGGGTGGAGTGCCGGGTCTTCGCGACCCAGGGGTAGACCTTGTGGCCGGGCAGCTGGCCGCCCTCGCCGGGCTTGGCGCCCTGCGCCATCTTGATCTGGATGTCGTCCGCGTTGACCAGGTACTCGCTGGTCACCCCGAAGCGGCCGGAGGCGACCTGCTTGATGGACGAGCGGCGCGCCGGGTCGTAGAGCCGGTCGGCGTCCTCGCCGCCCTCGCCGGTGTTGGACTTGCCGCCCAGCTGGTTCATGGCGATGGCGAGGGTCTCGTGCGCCTCACGGGAGATCGAGCCGTACGACATGGCGCCGGTGGAGAAGCGCTTGACGATGTCGGCGACGGACTCGACCTCGTCGATGCCGATCGCCTCGCGGTCGCTCTTGAAGCCGAACAGGCCGCGGAGCGTCATCAGCCGCTCGGACTGCTCGTTCACCCGGTCGGTGTACTTCTTGAAGATGTCGTAGCGCTTGTTGCGGGTGGCGTGCTGGAGGCGGAAGACCGTCTCCGGGTCGAACAGGTGCGGCTCGCCTTCGCGGCGCCACTGGTACTCGCCGCCGATCTCCAGCGCGCGGTGCGAGGCGGAGATGCCGGAGGCGGGGTAGCCCTTGGCGTGCCGGGCGGCGACCTCCTTGGCGACGACTTCGAGGCCGGCGCCACCGATCTTGGTGGCGGTGCCGTTGAAGTACTTCGCGACGAAGTCCTCGTCCAGGCCGACGGCCTCGAAGACCTGGGCGCCCCGGTAGGAGGCGACCGTCGAGATGCCCATCTTGGACATGACCTTCAGGACGCCCTTGCCGAGCGCGTGGATCAGGTTCCGGATGGCCTGCTCGGCATCCATGCCCTCGATGAACGTACCAGCGCGGACCAGGTCCTCGACGGACTCCATCGCCAGGTACGGGTTGACCGCGGCGGCGCCGTAGCCGATGAGCAGCGCGACGTGGTGGACCTCGCGGACGTCCCCGGCCTCGACCAGCAGCCCCACCTGGGTGCGCTGCTTGGTGCGGATGAGGTGGTGGTGGACGGCCGAGGTGAGCAGCAGCGACGGGATCGGCGCGTGCTCGGCGTCGGAGTGCCGGTCGGAGAGGACGACCAGTCGGGCACCGTCCTCGATGGCGGCGTCGACCTCGGCGCAGATCTCCTCGATCCGCGCGGCCAGCGACTCGCCGCCGCCGCCGACCCGGTAGAGACCGGAGAGCGTGGCGGCCTTCATGCCCGGCATGTCGCCGTCGGCGTTGATGTGTATCAGCTTGGCCAGCTCGTCGTTGTCGATCACCGGGAACGGCAGCGTGACGCTGCGGCAGGACGCGGCGGTCGGCTCCAGCAGGTTGCCCGAGGGGCCCAGTGTGGAGCGCAGCGAGGTGACGAGTTCCTCGCGGATGGCGTCCAGCGGCGGGTTGGTGACCTGGGCGAACAGCTGGGTGAAGTAGTCGAAGAGCAACCGGGGGCGCTCGGAGAGCGCGGCGATCGGCGAGTCCGTGCCCATGGAGCCGAGCGGCTCGCCGGCGGTGCGGGCCATCGGCGCGAGGATGACGCGGAGCTCTTCCTCGGTGTAGCCGAAGGTCTGCTGGCGGCGGGTGACGGAGGCGTGCGTGTGCACGATGTGCTCCCGCTCGGGGAGGTCCTCCAGCTCGATCTCGCCGGTCTCCAGCCAGTCGCCGTACGGCTGCTCGGCGGCGAGGGCGGCCTTGATCTCGTCGTCCTCGATGATGCGGTGCTCGGCGGTGTCGACGAGGAACATCCTGCCGGGCTGGAGACGGCCCTTGCGGACGACCTTGGCGGGGTCGATGTCCAGGACGCCGACTTCGGAGGAGAGCACGACGAGACCGTCGTCGGTGACCCAGTAGCGGCCGGGGCGCAGACCGTTGCGGTCCAGGACCGCGCCGACCTGGGTGCCGTCGGTGAAGGTGACGCAGGCCGGGCCGTCCCAGGGCTCCATCATCGTGGAGTGGTACTGGTAGAAGGCGCGGCGGGCCGGGTCCATCGAGTCATGGTTCTCCCAAGCCTCGGGAACCATCATCAGCACCGAGTGCGGCAGCGAACGGCCACCCAGGTGGAGCAGCTCCAGGACCTCGTCGAAGGAGGCGGAGTCGGAGGCGTCGGGGGTGCAGACGGGGAAGATCCGGTCGAGCTGCTCCGTACCGAAGAGGCTCGACGCGAGCTGGGACTCGCGGGCCTTCATCCAGTTGCGGTTGCCCTTGACCGTGTTGATCTCGCCGTTGTGCGCGACGAAGCGGTACGGGTGGGCCAGCGGCCAGCTCGGGAAGGTGTTGGTGGAGAACCGCGAGTGGACCAGGGCGACCGCGGTGGCGAAGCGGCGGTCGGAGAGGTCCGGGAAGAACGGCTCCAGCTGCCCGGTGGTGAGCATGCCCTTGTAGACGATCGTGCGGGCGGAGAGCGAGGGGAAGTACACCCCGGCCTCCCGCTCGGCGCGCTTGCGCAGCACGAAGGCCTTGCGGTCGAGGACGATGCCGGTGCTCCCACCGTCCGCGACGAAGAGCTGACGGAACTCGGGCATGGTGGCGCGGGCGCCGTTGCCGAGGATGCCGGGGGCGACGGGGACCTGACGCCAGCCGAGGACCTTGAGGCCCTCCTCGGCGGCGATCTTCTCCAGCTTGCGGACGGCCTCGGTGGAGTCGCCTGCGGGCAGGAAGGCGATTCCGACGGCGTAGGCACCGGCCTCGGGGAGCTCGAAGGCGGTCTCTTCGCGCAGGAAGGCGTCCGGCACCTGGAGGAGGATCCCGGCGCCGTCGCCGGAGTCGGGCTCGGATCCGGTGGCACCGCGGTGTTCGAGATTGCGCAGCACGGTCAGCGCCTGCTCGACCAGCTCATGGCTGGCCACACCGGTCAGAGTGGCCACGAACCCGACACCGCAGGCGTCGTGCTCGTTACGGGGGTCGTACATCCCCTGCTGGGCGGGGCGACCGTCCATGGGCGACCAGGCGTCGATGCGCATTGGCTCTCCCGTCGTCGTCGTGGCATGTGCAGTGCCGAGGGACGACGTTGGCCCTCTGCGAAATTTCGTGCAGGTTACATGATGGGGCGCTTCTCAAGAAGCGGATAGCTCGTTCCAACATGCGGACACCGTCCGAGACGGTGGGGGTGGGTCGCAGTGGGAGGATCGGCGCCCGAGGGGGACCGCAGAGAGCAGGCGTCGTTGCCTGCGGCGTCTACGGGTCATGCCCGGCGACAAGGGAAATGAAACCGCCGAGTAGCGGCTACTTATGTGTAGCCCTGTATAGGGACTCATTTTAAGCCCGTGGTGGCCGTTCCGCCCAGAGTCGTTCACCAAGACGTACGTCACACGGGTGGCGGACACGTCACGGGCAGGCACCCCCGCCTGCGGGTCTGCCTGCCCGTCCCTTCGACGCGCCCGTTTCCTTCGACGCGCCCGCTCCTCCGACGCTCCCGTCGCCTTCGACGTCCGGGGTGCGGTCAGCTCCCGACGGCCACGCCGAACAGCGTGCCCAGTCCGTAGGTGATGGCGGCCGCGGCCCCGCCCAGCACCAGCTGGCGCAGCCCGCTATACAGCCAGCTGCGGGCCGTCACCCTGGCCACCACCGCGCCGCAGGCGAACAGCCCGACCAGCGCCAGCAGCACGGCCGGCCACAGCGCGCTCGCACCGAGCAGATACGGCAGCACGGGCAGCAGGGCGCCCAGCGCGAACGCGCCGAACGACGACACCGCGGCGACCAGCGGCGAGGGCAGATCCCCCGGGTCGATGCCCAGCTCCTCGCGGGCGTGTATCTCCAGCGCCTGCTCCGGATCGCGCGACAGCTGCCGCGCGACCTCGCGGGCGAGCCCCGGCTCGACGCCACGGGACTCGTAGAGCTCGGCGAGCTCCCGCTCCTCGTCCTTGGGGTGCTTGCGCAACTCCCGCCGCTCGACGTCGAGTTCGGCCTCGACCAGCTCGCGCTGCGAGGCCACGGAGGTGTATTCGCCCGCCGCCATGGAGAACGCACCGGCGGCCAGGCCCGCCAGACCGGTGATCACGATCGTCTGCTGGGAGACGGCACCACCCGCGACGCCGGTCATCAGCGCGAGGTTGGAGACCAGCCCGTCCATGGCACCGAAGACCGCCGGACGCAGCCAGCCGCCGTTCACATCACGGTGGGTGTGGTTGTCGCGGTGCGCCTCGTGCAGTACGGCGTCGGTCTCGATGATGGACATGCCTCTCCCCTTCTCCGGCAGCGGGCTTCCCTCGCTCCACCCCCGCTCAACACCATCGAAAGTACGCACGAAAAACGGCTCCCGCCAGCAAGGCAGGCCGTACTTACCACGCTCCGTGAGCAGGTAAGTACGGCCTTCCTCAGTGCTTCCGACCTGTCATCCGACTGGCCCTTTTGTTGCGATTGTCGGCCTCTGTCCGGGCTCCGCGTGGCACATATCGAGCAGGACGAGAACTTGCTCGGTGCGAGCGGAGGGTCGACGCGATGGAGCTGATCGCAGGAAATCCGGCGGAGCCGCGGACCGGCGGCGCGGAAGCGGGGATGCCGGAGCGCACGGTGAGGCGCGGGGCGCCGCGGGGAGACCTGGCCGACCGGGCCCGCGGCGCACTGCTCGGGCTCGCGGTCGGGGACGCGCTGGGCGCACCGGCGGAGAATCTGCGGCCCTCGGAGATCCGTCGTCGCTGGGGCCGGATCGAGGGCTTCGTGAGCGACGACCCCGCGGGCACCGACGACACCGAGTACGCGATCTTCTCCGGGCTGCTGCTCGCCCGGCACGGTTCCGCGCTGACCGTCACACATGTGGAGCGGGCCTGGCACCTGTGGATCGCCGATCTCGACGAGGGGCCGTTCCGGGGTGCCGGGTTCAGCGAGCGGGGAACGCTGGAGAACCTGCGCCGGGGGCTCGCCGCCCCGATCTCCGCCCAGCACCGGCACGCCTGGAGCGACGGCCTGGCGATGCGGGCGGCGCCGTTCGGCGTCTTCGCGGCCGGCCGGCCGGACGAGGCGGCCCGGCTGGTCGCGGTGGACGGGCGGGTCAGCCATGACGGGGAGGGCATCTACGGCGGTCAGGCGGTGGCGGCCGGGGTGGCCGCCGCGATGACGGGCGCGGGGGTCACTTCGGTGATCGCCGCCGCGCTGTCGGTCGTCCCCATGGACTCCTGGACGGCGCGTTCGCTCCGCCGCGCGGTGGCGGCCGCACAGCGCGGCTACCCCGACCGGCTCACCATGGAACGCGCGGTGCGTTCGGCGGTGGTGGTCGGCGGCTACCCGTGGACGGACCTGGCGCCGGAGGCGGTGGGCCTGGCCTTCGGGGCGTTCGCGGCGGCGCACGGCGACTTCCGTACGGCGGTACTGACGGCGGTCAACATGGGCCGCGACGCGGACACCACGGCCGCGGTGGCGGGGGCCCTGGCCGGCGCGCTGAACGGGGCGTCCGCGATTCCGCGGCACTGGGGGGACGCCATCGGCCCGGTCCGGGGCAGCTGCCTGCCGACGATGCGGGGGCACCACGTCCTGGAGATCGCGGAATTGCTCACTGCGGACGAGGCGGAGGAGGACGGGGTGGAGGAGGAGATGGCGGAGGTGGAGGAAGCAGTGGAGGACGAGGCGGAGGAGGTGGTGGCGGCGGGTGAGCCGAGCGAGGTCGAGGGCAGGAGCGGGCGCACGGTCGGGGACGGGAGCGGGAGCAGGGTCGGGGACGGGAGCAGGGTCGGGGACGGGAGCGGAACCGCGGTCCGGAACGACGAGCCCCGGAGCGAACCGCGTACAACCGCCGACGCACCACCACCCCCGCACGACACCTCCTGCAC